>JAGHBR010000177.1 GCA_021160885.1 Caldisericaceae bacterium | reverse complement strand
ATTATATCCTTTACAGCTTACTATTTAAACAGGACAATGTCTAATTGAAAGGAAAAGGTTATGGCAGACAAATCTTTCAATGCTTTTGAAATGGCTCAAAAACAATTTGATAAAGTAGCCGACTTGATCGGCCTTGATCAGGCCACGCGCAACTTGTTACGCAATCCTTTAAGAGAATACCATTTTAGTATTCCTGTGCGCATGGATGATGGTAGCGTAAAGGTTTTCCGCGGATTCCGTGTTCAACACAATGATGCACGCGGGCCGGCCAAAGGCGGTATTCGTTTCCACCCGCAGGAAACGGTTGACACAGTGCGCGCTCTGGCCATGTGGATGACCTGGAAAACAGCCGTGGCAGACTTACCTTTAGGCGGTGGTAAAGGCGGCGTTATTTGTGATCCTCACAATTTAAGCTCAAGAGAACAGGAACAAATCAGTCGTGGCTGGGTTCGTCAGGTGTACAAGAATGTGGGCCCGGTAGCGGACGTACCGGCGCCGGACGTGATGACTAATGCACAACACATGCTTTGGATGTTAGACGAATTTGAAACCTTAACCGGCGGGCATTTCCCGGGCTTTATCACCGGCAAACCTGTAGGTATGGGCGGTTCTTTGGGCCGTACCGAAGCCACCGGCTACGGTTTGATTTTCACTGTTCGTGAAGCTATGAAACACTTAAACATGAAAATTGAAGACTGTGTAGCCAGCGTACAGGGCTTTGGCAATGTTGCCCAATATGCTATCGAAAAATTCACTCAATTAGGCGGCAAAGTCATTTGCGTTTCTTCCTGGGATCAAAACGATCAAACTTCGTACGCCTTCCGTCGTATGGACGGTATTGACTTGCAGGAACTGCGCGGCATCACCGATCGCTTTGGTGGAATTGACAAAGAAAAAGCACAGCAATTAGGTTACGAAGTGCTGCCTGGTGATCAATGGATTGAACAAGATGTGGACGTGCTTTTACCCTGCGCTCTCGAAAACCAGATCACTGCGGACAATGTGAATCGTATTAGCGATCGTGTAAAACTGGTTGCCGAAGGCGCCAACGGCCCAACCACTCCGGAAGCCGACACCGTTCTGGAAAAACGCGGTGTTTTTGTCATTCCAGACTTTTTAGCCAATGCCGGCGGCGTAACCTGTAGCTATTTTGAACAGGTACAGAGCAACATGAATTTCTACTGGCCCAAAGATGAGGTCCTCGAAAAGCTGGACCACAAAATGACTTCGGCTTTCTGGTCAGTTACCAATTTAGCTGAAAAACGCAAACTGTACATGCGAGACGCCGCTTATATTATTGCCATTGAACGTGTAGCCCAGGCTTGCAAAGACCGTGGCTGGGTTTAGTCAACAAAAAACAACTCCTCCCTCAACAGAAATCTGGTGGCAATTGGCTGCCGGATTTCTTATCTTTCCTGTTATGAAATGAACTATTGCAACAAGAATATCATTTAATTTTTTAGGTGCATCATGAACAAAGACAAACGCATGCAATCCATTGACAAGTTAATCGACACCTTAGAAGAACGCGTCAAAGAACTTAACGTTCTTTACGAAGTTGAAGAAATTTTGCATCAGGACGAGCTGACCCTGGACGAAATATTTAAACGAATTGTCAATCTTCTGCCAACCGCCTTTCAATTCCCCGAAATCTGTAGAGTAAAAATTCATTACCACAACAAAGAATTTATGACCGATGATTACAAAGACTCGCCTTATGCAATTAATGCTGATCTGATATTTCAGGATCGTCCGGTTGGTTGGATTCGTGTTTGTTACATCGAAAAAAAACCTCCAAGTGATGTAGGCCCTTTTTTGCTTGACGAAAAACATTTGGTAGATGTGTTAGCCCAGCGCTTGTCGTTTCACATAATGTACATAAAATTAAAAAAGATTTTTGACAAGTGGGAAACGGCCAAAAAAGGCATTTCCGGCCACCGTTCTGAAGAATGGGAAGTAATACTGGAACTGCTTAAACGCACAGATCCGGATCTTTATTTACGCATTGCCCGCAAAATGCTTAACCTGTTGGTGTGGAAGGGCGTAAGCGAAGCCAATAAAATGCTTCAACAATTTAATCCTTACGCAACTGTCGAAAAGGAAATTGAATTAGTTGGCGAAGTTAATGAGCCGCTGAAAAAGGAAGACATTGCCGATATTAATCGCCGGGCTCAGGAAATTTTTGTGCTGGCTTCACAGTACCTGCCCCATTCAGAAATTCTAAGTAAAATCCAACAATGGATTCAGGAAGATAAAACCAGCTTTTTAGTGAGGGCTACTTCAGATAATAACAGTTCGCTAACCGACATCAGCGAAGCCTTACGTCGGTATTATCAGATTAATCCTGAAGGCATGGCCTTATCCCCCTCCTCATTAATTGGGGTTAGAGTAGCGTTAATCAGACGATTTTTCACCGACCAGTTGGAATTCATCAATATTGCCAAACATTTCGTCAGAGTTCGCGATTTTTACAAACTTTTAAAACGAATGATTTTCCCCATTGGTAGCCATGGTAAATTAGGCGGCAAAAGCGCTGGATTGTTTTTAGCCTACCGCATCTTAAAATCAATGGATGATCCTAAAAAATTATTAGAAAACATCAAAACGCCTAAAACCTGGCATATTACTTCCGATGCCATGATCTATTTCATGCACTACAACAACCTTGATGAACTATTAGAGCATAAATATAAACCCATAAGCGACGTACGCAATGAATACCCCCATGTGATTCAATTATTTAAGAATTCCCACTTCCCTCCAGAAATCGTTAAAGGCGTGGCCATGGCGCTGGACGACTTTGGCGAACGGCCTTTAATCGTTCGCAGTTCAAGCTTACTTGAAGATCGTCTGGGGTCTGCTTTTTTAGGCAAATACAAAAGTCTCTTTATTGCCAATCAAGGAAGTAAAGCCGATCGTTTAGAAGCTTTATTGGATGCCATTGCCGAAGTTTACGCCTCGACCATTGGGCCTGATCCAATTGAATATCGTGCCGAACGCGGTTTGCTCGATTTCCATGAAGAAATGGGCATTATGATTCAGGAAGTAGTGGGTAAGCGCGTGGGCGACTACTTTTTACCTGCCTTTGCCGGGGTAACCTTTAGCAACAATGAATTTCGCTGGTCACCACGAATCAAACGGGAAGATGGGCTGCTGCGCCTAGTGCCTGGTCTCGGTACCCGTGCGGTTGATCGCCTGAGCGATGATTATCCGGTTCTTATTGCCCCTGGCCAGCCAAACCTGCGGGCCAAAGTTAGTGTAGAAGAAATCGTACACTATTCCCCGCGCAAAGCTGATGTCATAAATCTTAAAACCAGGCAATTTGAAACAATTGAAATTGAAAAACTTTTAAAAGAATATGGCTACGAATACCCGATGCTTGAAAAGATTGCCTCCGTTTATGATCATGGTATGATCCGCGATATTGGTTTTAATACAAATTTAGAGGAGGTCGACCTGGCCATTACCTTTAACGGTTTATTGCAACATTCTAATTTTGTTGCACAAACCAAAGAAATATTAAAAATATTACAGAACAGATTAGCAACGCCGGTTGATATTGAATTTGCCCATGATGGAGAAAATTTCTATTTACTCCAATGCCGCCCACAAAGCTATTCCAGTTTTTCAGCGCCGGCTAAATTTCCGCAACACATTCCGGACAATAATATTATTTTTACGGCTAACAAATATATTACAAACGGTATTATGTCTAATATTAAGTATATTGTCTATGTAGATCCAAACGCCTATTCCGAAATCACTGACATCAATGAATTGAAGGCTATTGGCCGGGCTGTTGGCGAATTAAACAAAATTCTTCCTAAAAGGCAGTTTATCTTAATGGGGCCTGGACGCTGGGGCAGCCGGGGAGATATTAAATTGGGTGTAAGCGTTACCTATTCGGATATTAACAATACGGCTGTTTTAATTGAAATTGCCAGACGCAAAGGGAATTATGTTCCGGATTTATCTTTTGGTACGCACTTTTTCCAGGACCTGGTGGAAGCCAATATTAAATATTTGCCGCTTTACCCGGATAATGAAGGCATCATCTTTAAAGAAGATTTTTTTCTGAAATCTACAAACAGCCTTAATGAGCTGCTACCGTCATTTGCCAATCTGGACAAGGTTTTGCACGTTATTGATGTACCAGCAGAATCTAACGGACTTTTATTTCACATTTTAATGAATGGTGAACAGGAGAAGGCCATGGGCCTTATTGCGCCAAGCGAAATGATCATTGAATTGCAAACCAAAGAAGAATCCAAATTTTTAGGTCAGTCTGCTGCGGAACACTGGCAATGGCGCCAGCAGATGGCAGACCGCATTGCCGAACAATTAGATGCTGAACGATTTGGCGTTAAGGGGCTCTACCTGTTGGGCAGCACCAGGTCTGGAATGGCTCAGGCCGGTAGCGACATTGATTTACTGGTTCATTTTGTCGGAACACCGGAACAACGTCGGGAATTAGACAACTGGTTTGAAGGCTGGAGCCTGGCCCTGGATGAAATAAACTATCAACGCACTGGCTACAAAGCCGGCGGTTTGTTAGACATTCATTACATCACAGATGAAGAGATTATTGATGAAAAAGACATTGCTGAAAAAATAAAATATTTGGGACGTGATGGCTTTAAAAAATTAATCCTGTCTAATGAAACTGCATAATCCTTTAAAAACTTTGGACAGTAGTGACTAAAGGCAAATGATTTGCATGTTTGGCCTCAATTTTCAAAATAAAATTTTTGTTAGTTTCTACCTTTTTTGATTGTTCTTCTAACCAAAGTCCATTCGATTCCTGCTCAATTAAATCTTGCTTATTTTTCCAGCCAGCCTATTAGAACATATACTGGTTTTAATTTTAAGCATCTATGATGAAGAACAATACGGGCTGCGCGCAATTCGCCATGGCATAGATGGCTATCTCAAAAAAATCAGCGCCCCAGAGGAATTGATTTCTGTAATACGAAAAATCGTTGCCGGTGGTAAATACATTAGCCCTATGCTGGCTGAGCGTCTGGCAAATACCTTTACGGGCAAAGTCAGCGAAAAACCACATGAAAAACTTTCATCTCGCGAATATCAGGTAATGTGTTTGATTGCCGAAGTTAAAAGCGTGGAAAAAATTGGCGAATTGCTCTCCATAAGCCCCCACACAGTTTATTCTTTCCGTAATCGAATTCTGCAATAATTGAATTTAAATTAAAATATCGAGGCAGCAAAATACTTTCTGCAGAACAAATTAATCTAGAATCCTTCGTCATAAATTTAACCTTTATTAAAAGGCTTTTTGGCCTCCACCTCAAACTAAAAAAGTAGTACAACGCCTCGAACAACTCTATGATCCAGAATCATTGGCAAACAGCCATCATAATAAGTTTGATAAAGAAAATAAATTAAAAAAGTTTTACCAATGACAGACTGATAATTAGTAATGAGCAACCGGAAACTTAGAATGACCACTAACTATTAAGCCCATTCAAAATTCAAAATTCAAAATTTTTTAAAAGCTCTCTCTTAAAACAGGAAAGACGCACTTAAGCGCGTCTTTCCTAATAATGTTTTGTTCAGCGAGAATTAAATTAATCTCCGAAACTGATTCCCAGGCCACGGGCGGTGTGCAACAACTGATCATCAGGCTGAACATAATTGTAAGCTGCCACAGCTTCTTTAAGTGGTATGGAAACTATTTGCGGATGTTTGTAAGAAACCATTTTCCCATACTCGCCAGCTAACACCATTTCAAATGCTTTCACTCCAAATTGCGAGGCCAGAATTCTATCGTAAGCAACGGGGGTACCACCGCGTTGCAAATGTCCCAAAATGGTCACACGAATATCTTCCTCAAAACCGGCCTGCTTTAGTTCTTCCTTCAAACGTAAGCCGGCGCCTCCTAATTTTTTATTCAAATAACCTACTTCTTCTGCTTTTTCCGCGACCGCTTCCCCACCAATGGGTTTTGCACCTTCCGCAATCACGATAATGGCAAATCCCCTACCGCCTACAATTCGACTGCGTAATTTTTCAACCACCTTATTGATATCGTAAGGAATCTCAGGGATCAGGCAAATTTCCGCACCTCCAGCAACAGCTGCATGCAGGGCAATCCAGCCGGCATCACGGCCCATTACTTCCAGAATAAAAACACGATTGTGACTTTCGGCTGTGGTTACTAATTTGTCAACTGCATCGGTTGAAATTTCCACAGCGGTTTGGAAACCAAATGTAAAATCTGTTCCACGTAAATCATTATCAATGGTTTTGGGAACGCCGATAATATTCAATCCTTTTTCATACAAGGCCAAAGAAATTCTTTGCGAGCCATCACCACCAATATTGATCACAGCTTCAATATTCTGATATTGCAACTTTCTGATTAATTCATCGGAACGGTCAACGGTTTTCCATTTTCCGTTTTTATCCTTAACCGGCCAGGCAAAAGGGCCCCCCTTATTTGTTGTTCCAATAATGGTGCCTCCCTTAACATGGATGCCAGAAACTTTTTTTTCATCCAGAGGGATTAGCTCCATGGGCTCTCGTAAAACCCCATTAAAAGCCTGGTAACTTCCTAAAATTTCCCAGTCGTATTCCTGAGCAGCTCTTTTAACAATTGCTCTAATTACTGCATTTAAGCCGGGGCAATCTCCTCCACCTGTCGCTACCAAAACACGTTTTTTCATATCTTCCTCATCTTTTTAATCAACTTATCCCTAACCTTTTACACAAAATCAGGGCCGAATATAAGTTATCTACCCTGTTTGCGCAACAATATTTATTTTAGGCAAAAATATTCGACTAAAATAATGAAAACATAAATTTAGCTCAATTTCCATCTTTCTATCCTAATTATATTTTTTGATAGGTTTAGGATACTTTCTTTGAATGATTACAAGCTTTTC
The DNA here is from genome assembly GCA_021160885.1 of Caldisericaceae bacterium. Lineage (GTDB taxonomy): Bacteria > Calditrichota > Calditrichia > Calditrichales > Calditrichaceae > Caldithrix. The sequence continues at coordinate 90 of JAGHBR010000177.1, read as the reverse complement.
CTAAAAACTTTAAATTCTGAGTATTAAACTTTGAATTTTCATCTTTTTCCACTAATTTCCTGGTACTTTAATTCGAAATATTGAGAGGAT
>JAGHBR010000149.1 GCA_021160885.1 Caldisericaceae bacterium | reverse complement strand
TTAATAGTCAGGACCTTTAACATTTTTAAACACATATTCTTTTAAATGGTTTTTCAGGCAGGCTTTGTGATGTTCCATTTTGATGCAGGAAAAAATTTTATTAACTTCTTTTAAGTTTAGAATAACCGGTAAGGATTTGTCTCGAGGTGGACGAACCAATCCTAAGACATGCCATTTTCTTTGTAACGTTTTTTCGAAGAAGAATTTATGGCGCTGATGGAAACGGAGAAAGCCGCTCGGGACAAGTGTTTTACGTTTCTGTTGTAAAGAAAATAATCTCTGATTTCCTGTTCATTTATTAATTTTGGTGACATAAAAAAATTGCCCCGCCTGCGGGGGGGGTATTTCAACAATGTACTTCACAGGACTGATATATAATTTAGCAAGCCATAAATTTACACATGGTCCACTGCTCACTTAATTGCCACAAGCGATCCTGCACTTGTTCGTCATATGCAATGTCAGCCGGTTTTGCCGGGCCCTGCATTTCGTAAAAATATTTCCCGGTAACTCCGTCCACATCAGGTGAAGTGGCCAGGTAAGTTAAAATGTGGGCGCCCTGTTCCGGAGAAGTTCCCCCCAATCCCCAGCCGGCGTGCAATAATTTTGTGTTGATTACACCGGGATGTAGGCAGTTAACCGTAATTTTATTTTTATCCAACATTCGGGCCAGTTTAAAAGTAAACAGAATATTGGCCAGTTTGGAATAGGCATAGGCTGTGTACCCAGAATAATGTCTTTCTCCCTGCAAGTTTTGAAAGTCCAGTTCATGGCTGTGGGCCATGGAGCTGACATTAATAATTCGGGCAGGAGCGCTCTGGCACAAATGGTCAAGCAATAAACAGGTAAGCAGAAAATGCGCCAGATGATTGACCGTAAAGGTCATCTCAAAGCCATCCTCACCTCGGCGGAAACTTGGTTCAAAAACACCGGCGTTATTAATCAAAACATGTACTTGTTCATACTGCTTTTTGACAGCCGCGGATAACTGGCGCACCTGCTGCAATGAAGCCAGGTCTGCCTGAAAAAAGTCAACGTTTTGATTGCCAGTTTGTTGTTTAATTTCCCGGGCGATCTGTTTCCCTTTTTGTTCATTACGGCCATGGAGCAAGACAGTCAGCCCCTGCTGGGCAAGTTGGATGGCAGCCTGCTTGCCAATACCATCGGTAGAACCTGTGATTAGAACAATCTGATTTTGAAACGGACGACTCATGATTTCCTTTCAAATTTTTTTTTTCAAGCTGAATTCAGCCAAGGCGTTAAAACGCCTTTGGCTTGCCTTTGCTCGTAGCTTTTACCCTTTGAAAAAAAGCATTGGTTCTTTAACACCAAATTGAAAATAATTTTTCTAACTTTTGCCGACCACTAAAAACTATCATTCGTCGTTCCGCACGGATTAAAAATTACGCTGATTTCATAGCCATCAAAAACATTAGTTGCGTCATTCTTTTACGAAGCGTCCCAAAAGCGTTAAAACGCTTCCTCTCCAAAGCTCGCTGATTCTGAAAGGTCTACCCATCTTTTTATTTCAAAATATCCCCGACCTATATTAACCCCGGTCCTAATTTGACATTCTGGTTTTTCTATCTTTATTGGAACCTTTGAAAAAATCGGTGATTCTCCAAAACTGTCAACTTAGGTATTCCCGCTTGCGCGGGGATGACATTCTTGATATTTTTTTCAAAGGTTTCTTATTGATAAAGATAAAACGATTGAAGTCCCTTGAGATGCGTTTCCGATTCCTGCTCCCAGAGCCTTTCAAGTTCTGCCAACGGAACGCCCTTTTCCAGAGCCGGACGCAGCCAGTTGTTGCCCACCAGAATATCAAAAGGCATTTTCTGGTATTCGTACTCATAGGGTGGATTTTTCCATTCAAACGCTGCCCGATAAAGATGAAGGGTTTCACGCAAGATGGCCAGGCCGGTTAAAAAGGGCTTAAAGGTTTGCCGATTGGTAACATGAATAAAACAACCTTTACAGATTTGACCAGCGTATTTGTTAAACGTCGGCTGAAACTCCAGAGGCCTGAAATAAACACCAGGCAGCTGATAGGCATTAAGCGCCCGGGCTAATGTCCAGTGATCCATCCGGGGCGCGCCAAAAATTTCAAAAGGCCGGGTCGTGCCGCGTCCTTCGGAAAGATTAGTAGCTTCTAAAAGGCACAGACCGGGATAAACCATTGCCGTACTGACAAAAGGCATATTAGGCGACGGCATGCCCCAGGGCAAAGCACATTGATCAAAATACAGAAATCGTCGCCAGTTTTCCATGTTCACCACAAGCAATTCCAATTTTGGGTAAAATTTTTGCTTAAAATAGAGGGCTATTTCGCCAATGGTTAAACCATGACGCACCGGCAAAGGATGCCAACCGACAAAGCTTCTGAATTGCGGCTGCAGCCAGGGGCCTTCTACCTGTGTTCCTCCGATGGGATTAGGCCTGTCCAGCACGACCATGGATAGCGCATTCTCCACACAGGCTTCCATGCTCAGGGCCATCGTCCAGATGAATGTGTAGTAACGGGCGCCTACATCTTGCAGGTCTACCACCAGCACATCAAGCTCTTTTAACATATCAGGCGTCGGTTTACGATGCTTGCCATAAAGCGAGTACACCATGGCGCCGGTGTAAGGGTCTTTGTAGCCTTCCCACTCGATCATATTGTCCTGCGTGTGCCCGAACAAACCATGCTGCGGTCCGAACAGGGCTTTTAGCTCAAACAGTCCTTTTTGATGGGCATCGAAGAACAATTCAATGGCATGATGATAATCTGCGCTAATTGAAGCCTGGTTACACAGCAGACCAACCCTCTTCCCTTTGAGGATTGTAAATTCTTCTCTGACTAAACGATCCAGTCCTGTTAAGGTCATGTTGTTTTTCTCCTGATTCAATAATTTTATTTATTGCACTCTGTTCGATGAAGGCCGTGGCTGCCGGCAGCAAGCTGGCATTTTTACACGGTCTGATCACCAGGTTTATCTTCCACCTTCAAATCTTGCAGCAGGCGATTTAAATAGGTTCTTTGAATCTGCAAAATTTTTGCCGCTTGAGTCTGGTTGCCAGCTGTATGTTTTAAAACCTGACGTAAATATTCCTTTTTGAAAGCGTTGATCGCTTCACTGAGCGGTCTGGGGCTGAATAAAGATTGATTGTCAACAATGGTCGGAGCCTGCAAAAAAGAAAAATCTTTTTCACTTAAAATCGGTTTTTCAGCCAGTATTACGGCTCTCTCAATGGCATTGCGCAATTCGCGAATGTTGCCCGGCCAGTAATAGCTTTTGAGTTTTTGCTTTAAGGCGTCCGAAAGTTCTGGTTTAGTTTTTTTTAAATCGCTGGCAAATTTTTCCAGGAAAAATTCCACAAAGGGCAAAATGTCTTCCGGACGTTCACGCAATGGCGGAATACGCAAGGTAATGATGTTAATGCGGAAAAACAGATCCTGGCGAAAACGCTGCTGTTGCACCATGGTTTCCAGGTCTTTGTTGGTAGCACAAATCACCCGGGCATTAGATTTTAACATATTGCTGCCGCCCACTCTTTGAAATTGACCATATTCGATAAAATGCAGCAGTTTAGCCTGAAGATTCACCGGCAGCTCGGCAATTTCATCCATGAATAAGGTACCGCCATGCGCCAGTTCCACGCGCCCTTGCTTCATCTGGTGAGCGCCGGTAAAGGCGCCTTTTTCATGGCCGAACAAGTCGCTTTCTATTAAAGTTTCACTTAAGGTAGCGCAGTTTACGTAAACAAAGGGGCCGGCAGACCGCGGGCTTTGTTCGTGGATGTAGCGGGCCAGCAACTGCTTACCAGTGCCTGTTTCGCCCTGCAATAAAACGATGGCCTCACTGCGGGCAGCGGTGCGGGCCTGTTCGAGCAAGGTTTTAATCTGCGGGCTGGGGCCGATAAACATTTGGCCTCGTTCTTCTAACTCGCGCAGGCGCAAAATGTTTTTTAACTGCTTGCGCTCAATGAGTTTCTCTAAATAGATTTTCAGATGTTCGGGATTAATCGGTTTGCTTAAAAAATCTTCCGCGCCTTTTTTAATGGCCTGGATGGCTATTGAAATGGAACCATACCCGCTAAGCATTACCACGATTAAGCCTGGTAAATGTTGCTTTACAAAATCAAGAAAGTCAACGCCATTTCCATCCGGCAATTGCACATCCAGCAATAAAATATCGGGCTGAAAATCCAAAATTCCGGATTCGGCCTCTTTCAACGAAAAAGCCTGTTGCGTGTCGAAATTTAGTTGTTGTAAAAAGGATGCCAAATCCTTACTAAAAGAGATATCGTCATCAATCAAGTAAATTTTGCTTTTCATGATGGTGCCTATCGGTTATTTTTGTTCAGGCGCTTTAATCAATAAAAAAGCGCTAAATCATCTTTAAAACAAGTTATCTTTTTACTCCGCTCTGAAGAGCTGCCCCTCCGTTTTTTTCTGTCAGGCAGAAGGTAAAATCACTTCCACGCAGGTTCCGGCTCCTTCCTTTCCGGATTTAATTTCAAGTTCTCCATTCATGGCCAGGACAAACTGCCGCGACATGTACAAACCAAGATGGAGTCCTTGTTGGCTGTGCTGCCTGGCAAAAGGCGTAAATATTATTTGCTTTTGTCCTTCAGGAATACCAGGCCCCTCATCGCAAATGTCTAAACAAACTTTGTCATTTATAGCTACAGCCCTAACCGAGACTGACGAATTGCTCGGTGAATATTTAAAAGCATTTTCCAGAATGTTCTGAATAATGCCCTCGGCCAGCACCGGATCTGCTTTAACCATTAATGTTTCAGAAATTTCGATTTGCAGGGTAATGTTCTTTTCTTTGCGTTGCCAGGACAGGGAATCAGACACTTTTTTAACCATGGGAGCCAGGAGCAGGCTTTGTAACTGCAGCTGCAACTGCCCGGATTCCAGAGCCGCCAGGTTGAGCAAACTGTGCACCATGTTTTGCAGCCGGTCAATCTGCTGTTGTAATTCATCCTTTTTTTGATCGAATTGCTGAGCATTCAGCGTATTCAGCTTCCAGAGCAGGGAATTTAACGGTCCGTTAAAATTGTGCGCCACGGCAGAGACCATCAAACTTTTCCAGGAACTTAATTGCCGGGCGGCCTCTTTTTCGGCTGACTCCTTTAATGCCTGTTGCCAAAATCTGATTTTTTCTAAAGTAACCATAGCAGAGCGGGCAAATTCTTCAATCAATTCAAGGTCTTCCCGCCAGAACCGAGTGGCATTCTGCTTAGAGCCCAAAAGCCAGCGCCAGTCTTTGCCGAATAATACCTGTACAAATACATCTTCAGGTAATGAATTCACCACCTCTCCGGTTGCAATTTCAAAATAGGCAAGGTGGTTACGGTTCAACAAAATTCGCATTTGCGTTTCTGCTGAAGATGCCTGACCGCCAGATTGCGTTTCAGATTGAGCGCATGAAACAAACTGATTTTTGGTTAAAGGCAGCACGCTCTGCAATGACTGCTCCAGTAAACGTCCAACCTGTTCAACGGTTGAACAATGTGATAATTGATCCAGAAATCGTTGCAGGGTGCGAAATTGATCATAACGAATAATGAAAAACTTTTGATCTACCGTCTTTTGTACGCGACTGCGTAATGGATTAAAACAAAGAGCCACAATAACAGCAGCCAGTACAGAGAGAAATGGTGAATTTAAAGTAAAATTTTGTGACACAAGCCAGGAAAGGCCGCCCACCAAAAGCACATAACCTAACAATAGAAGGCTCAGAGTAAACAGATAGGTTAAACTGCGCGACAGCACCACTTCAATATCGAACAGGCGATATTTCAAAATGGCAATAACCACGGAAAGCGGCGCCACAATTAAAAACAAATCGGACAACCATTCCGGAATTAAAGGTGGCAGATTAAATATTTGTGGTAAACTCCACAAAAAAATGAACGGAAAGCTGCCTAAAATCATGCCCCCTGCCACCCAGTAAAAGCGCAATTTTGACACCCGGTCGGTTGATTTCTTGAAATTGTAAAACATGTTGGCAAAGGCGAACACAATCAGCAATAGTGTAAAAACACGAAAAGCCCGGTAAAATTGCTGGTAAAACAGGTAACTTCGTTCGCCAGGCTGAACATACCGCCATAGGCCTAAAACCAATAAACAGATGCCAATCAGCAAAGCAATGCTCAGAACCGTTACCTTAATCTTCTTTAATTTTAGTTCATCAAAAAACGGATTGGGAAAATAAAAACTGTAAATAAAGAACACGGCAAAGGCCAGCGGATAACTCAGGTAAAATACGACCAGCGCCGGCCAGCCACACAGCGAATGCCCCATGCCATCCCAACTGATGGCAATAATCAGACCAAACAAATAAGCCGCCCAGATTAAATAGGATTCCGGCGCGGCAGCTTTTGATCTACGAATCCATAAACCGACCAGCAAAAAGAAGAGAGCCGGCAGTAAATTGATTAGTAAATCGCCTAAACGATTTTGGGCAATCAACGGAATTTTTAATAATTGCTGGTCGGCCGTCCGAATGGTGAGATGCTGGCCGATGCGCTTGCTATCAATGGCCATTCGCACAAAAGTCGTATTCCTGGCCGGCAGCCCTTCAACTGACTCAATAACTAGAGCGGCGCCCGAAGGCAAAATTAAAACCGGTTTTTCGTCTTCAAGCAAATAATAGCCAATGGTTGGCCGATGGAGCAAATTAACGATGCTACAGGCGACAATGGCCAGCCACAAGACAATCAATACTGAAAATGATTTTTCAGAAGGTTTAAACATTACGAACCTTCTTGTTA
>JAGHBR010000325.1 GCA_021160885.1 Caldisericaceae bacterium | reverse complement strand
CTACATATCAGCCAAATTGGCCATCTTTGGCCAAGCATGAAACTCCTAAATGGTTTGAGAATGCGGTTTTAGGAATCTATTTTCACTGGGGAGTATACTCAGTGCCAGCCTTTGGATGCTGGGGCGGGCGCAATATGTATCAACCCGATGGTGGTGTTTCGGAAGCATGGGCTCATATTGATACTTCTAAATATAAAAATACTTATGATTATGTTAAAAGAGAATATGGCGAACCTGGTATTGAATTCGGCTATAAAGACTTTATTCCAATGTTTAAAGCAGAAAAATGGAATCCGGATCGTTGGGCGGAATTATTCAAGGAAGCAGGTGCTGATTTTGCCGGGCCAGTTGCAGTTCACCACGATGGTTTTTGTATGTGGGACACAAAATATAGCAAATTTAATTCGATGAGGATGGGCCCTCATAGAGATGTTGTCGGCGAAATACTTGAGGCAATTAGAAAACATGGAATGAAGACGGTAACTACTTTTCACTATTATACAAACTGGTTCTTTTTTAATCCTGGCCGGAAATTATGCCCAAAAGGAGTGGATGTTAATAATCCGGAATATTCTGATCTTTATGGGCCAGTTCATGAATTTAAAGGTATGTGGCATGAAATCCCTTTCTCTGAGAGCTTCCAGAAATCCTGGTATAATAAGGTTAAAGAAGTGATCGATAAATATCAGCCTGATCAGCTCTGGTTTGAAATAGGATTTAGTGATCAGGGTTGTATCGGCGAAAAGTATATAAAATCGATTCTGGCTCATTATTTTAATATGGCCGAAAAATGGGGCAAAGAAGTTGTCGTTACTCACAAATCCGATGACCTCCCTTCTTCATGTTCTGTGCTCGATTTAGAAGTAGAGAGCCTGGATGAACCGAGAGCAAAAGTGTGGCAAACTGATATACCGCTTGGGAGGAGTTGGGCCTATTCACCAGACGCAGTTTGCCGACCAATCAATGACATAGTAGACGAAATTGTTGACAGGAAGAGCAAAAATGGGATTACACTGCTGGATGTAGCCCCTAAAGCAGATGGAACTTTACCTGAGTCACAGGTTGAGGGCTTAAAAAAACTGGGGGCATGGATGAAGATAAACAAAGAAGCCCTTTACGCTTCAAAGCCGGCGCCATTTGTTGAAGGAGGAGTTGATGTGGCTGAAGCGGGATCTATCAGGTTCACAATGAAAGGGGACTATTTATACGCAATTGATCTTGAGAAACCAAAAATTCCCGAAATAATTCCCGGCGTACAACCTGTTGAAGGCTCTGAAATTCGGATGCTTGGAAGTAAGAAAAAGCTTTCGTGGCATGTGGAAGGTAATAACCTGATCATAGAAACACTTCCTGAATGCTTACCATGTGATTATGCCTGGGTCTTTAAAATTAGATATAAAAAATAGCAAATTCGATAATGTGAATAGAACATACAGATGATAAAGCGTTTTAAAAAATATATTAGCCGAATAAATTTAGCTAATTCCATTTTAGCGGTAATTTTGGTTTGTAGCTTAATCCAATCAGGATTCTTGCAGGGAGGGGGATTCTATAAAGAAGACCATAAAGAGGCAACCCAGCTTAATTCAAAAAGATTTTATGCCAGGGGTACAAGCAAACCAGAAATTGCTTTGTTGCCACACCCCGTTTCCCCTTTTCCACCTCAATTGAAGAAAGTAGCCATAGAGGTATATTTCGATTTGATTCCAACAATGATGCGTTTCAGTTTACCCTGCTTTCCTTGTGTAGTAACAGAAAACAATATTCATTTTTCTAATGGTTGGACAGAAACCTATGATCCAAAAGCTTCTGGTTCATGTGAGCCACTATGGGACAAAGAAGCACGCTATGTGCGCATGTGGATTGCCAGTCAGAATCCGGCCCGAATTGTTGTCCGTGTTCGCTATGCCCTTTGTGATCAGGAAGGTAGGATTGCACATTTAGATTTCCCGAGTGGTTCACCATATGGCCTTGGAGATTGGACCGATGAATGGTATTATATTTATCCGGATGGAATTTATACACGTCATGTACGAATTTACTCTGGTTTAGCAGAGCAAAGCCTGACCATGACAGATGAGACTTTTAAGGGTATCCAGCCTGTGCGAGAAATTCCACCAAATGTTGTCCATGAATTCCAGGAAGATTTTGTTTTCGGCCTGGATGGACATATTCCGGAAAACGACATCGATCAGGCGCCCATTACTCTCATCATGATGGATGGGCGAAATAAGACAATCTCTTATAAACCATATCCAAAGGATTTCGGAGAATTCAGCAAGGCCAATATTAAACTGATCAATTTGAAATCTGAATACAAACCATTTACAATTTTCATTCCTTATGGTGTCGAAAATGTACCCTATCCACCTGAAGGTGAGTTACCGCATGTTTTTCAGACATGGCCTCGTCATCCTAAAAATGGTTATTCTGTTTCACTTGGCCATACACTTAATTGGTGGCACTACAGGCGCACAGAGAAGCTGTTAGAACAGGTGTACTTATCCGGGATGATCAGGGCCGAAGAACCCATGGAAAAATTGATTTTTTTGGCCCATTCATGGTTACGTCCCCCACGCTTAATAGCTAATGGAATACACCCCGAATACAAACGGAAAATATTTGATCCTGTTCAGCGCGCTTACATATTATCTTGTGGGGAAAATGGTCCAAAGGAATTTGAAATAAAACTTGCCGAAGCGGCAAAAGGAGACGGAGAGGTTTACGTATTCAACCCAGTATTCCTAATAAGAAACTGGGGCCCTGGAGACGTTGAAATTTTTTATAATAATAACAAACTGTTTAGAGGTTCGGATTATCGGATCGGTTACGAGAAAAATAGAGGAACATCAAATCTGGTTGTATGGATTAATCGTCGTTCAGAAAAAGCTGTATATATTAAAATTACTCCAATATAAATCAATAGCAGTGTCAAACATGCAACATGTCTCTGCCCTTTTTAGGGGGGAGCCAATTTTAGATAAGTAAATAATAATATTCAAATAAAATGTAAAATATTAAAAACTTTTGACACTAAGCTACGTTTTTTATAGGAGATGTGAATTGAAATTTACATTTAATACATTAATTCTTATTTATTTGCTAACTTCAATAATTTTGGGCAACTCACCTAATGACAAAAGTAAAGGAGGGGACAGCGAGTGTAACAATGCGATTGCCGATGGATATCGAATAATTGTGCAAGATTCCATAACAAGAGAATATATTTTGTATGTCCCACACTCCTATGATGGTGATATGCCGACCCCGTTAGTGATTAATTTTCATGGTTTTGGAGATTGTGCCGCTCAATATGCAAAGTTAATGGGGGAGTTTTACAAATTTAATTCTTTGGCGGACCAAAATAAATTCCTGGTAGCTTATCCCCAGGCTATTATGCGTGAAAAAGAGGATGTGTACTGGGATCCGGGAGACGACGGTAGTGAAAGTATTAATAATGACGTGTACTTTACTGAACAACTCATTTATGATATCAATAGCGAATACAAGGTTGATTTATCACGTGTTTATGCTGTGGGATATTCCAATGGTGGTATGATGGCATACGGGCTTGCCTGTTCCAGAGGGGACCTTATCGCTGCGATTGGGATTATGTCCGGAATTATGCTGAAAAGCGAATGTGATGAAAATGAGTACACGTCAATCATACATTTCCACGGCGCTGCAGATGATGTGTTACCTCTTGAAGGCAATCAGGAATTCCCATCCGTTTTCGATGTGGTAAATTTCTGGTTGAATCATAATAACATTCCAGCTTCGAGTTTAGTGACAAAAGAACTGAATGGCGGGGATGTTGTACGATATGAGTATTCGGGTGGAAATAAAAATACATCCTTCGTCCTGTATATAATCAAGCGTGAATATAAAAAACCTGGTGGTCATGTATGGTTCAGCGATGACATCAATGGAGTCAATCCAAATCAAATTCTTTGGAATTTTTTATCCCGGTACAGTCTTGATGATTAGTATTCGGAGTATGCGTTTTTTGATCCCAAACTACTTTCCTCAGGAAATTTATCTGGTCAGAAAAGGCTTTTAAGAATAAAAAACATGAAAGCAATTATTAAAAAACCTGTTAGAACGATTTTGCTCTTAAATCCTAATAGACTTTTACAACCAGCCTAATAGACTTTAGCCAGATAGTTTTTTGGTGAAAGATTACAAGCAGAAAAAAATCATTTTAAACCGAGCTTAAAAAGGTATTATTTCAATTCTAAAGATTGCTGTGCGATCATGCGGTCTGAAAAATGTTGTTCTCCTTTGTCCAGCAATGATGCCTGGTGGTTCAATGTGAAGCTCAGCGAGTAGCCATATGAGGATTATATATCTAGCCCTATTTGCAATCGCCACTCTTTTCATCAGCGGACGAATACAAGCACAAAAAAATCAGAACCAACTATTTGCCTACTGGGATTTTGAAGTAGTAAAGCAAAGCCGTATCATAGATAAGGCCACTGGTTTAATGGATTGTGTGCACGGTAATTTCCGACTTGTTAAAGGCGTTGTTGGCAAAGGGATCAAGTGCGATGGTTTTACTACCGCCATAACACGGGACGGAGATGATGCGCCTGAGATTAGCGGTCCTTTTACCATTCAGGCCTGGGTCGCACCACAGGCCTATCCGTGGAATTGGTGTGCTATTTATAATCAGGAATATAATCATCAGCGGGGAATTTTCTTTGGAATTGATGCCGAAGGCAGAGTGGGACTGCATGCAGCCGTTGCCCGGCAGTGGAGAGAGTGTATCAGCGATCAGAAAATTCCGTTTATGGCCTGGTCGCATATTGCCGCTACATTTGACCCGGATTCTGGTATCAGGCTATATATTAATGGTAAGCTCAGCGGGATGTTGAATGTTCAGGGAGATTTATTAAATGATAAAAAAATGGATTTACAGATAGCCAGAAATCACAAACGCACTGTTCCATCATCACTGAATCGGGCTGGTTTTGTCCGGGTGCCAGCCTCTTATTCTTTTGACGGAATCATCGATGAGCTTAAGATTAGTAAGGGCATCCTGTCAGAAGACTCTTTGACTGCCTATTATGAGCGGACGAAACCGCAGGGAAAACCGCCCCTGGCCTGGCGTAAACTACCCGCTATCCCAAATAATAATACAGAGTTTGGCGCCTATTATACAAAGCTAAAGTATGATGAAGACTGGGACAGATTGTGGCGTGATGACCGTTTCCCCGATATTGTGGTCACTTTTGCACATAAAAAATACGCAATGGTCTTTTGGAAAGGTACCAATTACAACATGAATCTGGTGACCGAAAATGGCATCTGGATTGGCGATCAGAGTGCTGAAACCTTTGGTGATATGGGTTGTATGGAACACATGTCGGATAAACAGAACCGATACAGCCACGTGCGTTTAATCGAGAATAATCCAGCCCGGGTTGTAGTGCACTGGCGCTATGCCCTGACCGACGTCCTCTACCAGATTGCCAACATTGATCCTGTTACCAACTGGGGTGACTGGGCGGATGAATATTATACGATTTATCCGGATGGTATTGCCATTCGCCATTTCATTGTGCATGGTGAAGAAGATGATTACAGTATTACCGAACCGACACTATTCACTAATCCAAGGCAGAAACCCGAAGACAATATTGATCTGGCTGCTGTTACTCTCGCTAATTTAAAGGGCCAGAGTAGTACACATTCGTATGAAACATGGCCCGGCGATGAGCAGGGTTGTTTTAAAGAGGCTGTGACTGATCCTGTCATTGCGCTTCTAAACGTTAAAGCCAATGCCAAACCATTCTATATCTATGAACATGGTACTCATATAGGACCTTATGGAGGTGGAATCAGAGAGATTGATTACCGTCTTTCAAGATTTCATTGGCGCAATCACTGGCCTGTTTCTCAAATTCCCTGCGACGGTCGTTTTGTACTGGCCAATGACCGAGTGTCCAGCTCAGCTATCGTTTCCGCAGAACCTCTTTTAACAAGAAGGAAAGAAGACAAGGCTCTGGAGGGTCGTTTCATACTTGGCATCACGGATAAGCCGCTTGAACAACTCATTCCATTTGCCAAATTCTGGTTAATGCCTCCGGAAATAAGAATGGATATTGATGATTTTGTCTATAAAGGTTTTGATAAAAACGATCGTGCTTATCATTTTGTAAAAAACGGAAAGGTTTCAAAAACATTAAAATTTACAATAAACGCCAATGCCCTAAATCCCCTAGTTAATCCGGTGTTTGTGATTGAAAACTGGGGCAATTCGCGAGTTGAGTGCACATTGAACGGTGTGAGGTTAAAGAATCCAGATACGTTTAAGTATGGTCTCCAGAGAACAGCCAATTCCAAAAAACTGGTTGTCTGGCTTGAAATGCGCTCTGAAGAGAGCATCAAAATGGCCTTGGCTCCAAAAGGGAATTTATGACACCATCGCATATCAAGAAAATCCGTCGTCAATGCCGTTGACTATCTAATTGTTTAGCTCCTTAGATACATGCAGGGGATGTTGTAGTTGTCTATTAATTTAAGTTAGGCGGCAGTGGCGTAGAAGAGTCAGAGTAGAATGAAATCTGGATGGTGAAATTCATTGGAGCAAAAGTTTGAGATGTAGAGGGTCCGTCATTGCCAGTGGTACGAATAATAATGCTTTTTGAGTACCCACACTGAGGAGACGTGAAATGAAATTTACGATTAATTCGTTAATTGTTATTTATTTGCTAACTTCAATTCAACTATTCGCAGGTGATTTTGGCGCTTATTATACTAAATTACCCTACGAAGATGAAATTACAGGTAAGTATGCGGACGTCATTGTGAAGCTTCCCAATGAAGGACAAATTGTGTTTAGTCGTGAATTTAGTTACCTCCCTTACTGGAAAACCGATAATGGAAAATGGTACTTTCAAGAAATTATTCCCAGAAAGGGCGATGGGACTAAAATCCGACCGGATAAATATAATAAATATTCATATGTACGAATTATCGAGAATTCCCCTGAAAGAATTATCGTCCACTGGAGATATATGCCAGATTTCAGTGATTTGGATTTTGATGGAGTTGTTCATGAAATATTTACAATCACACCCGACGGCACAGTAATTCGTTCAATACGCCAGGGACGCAAGAAACTGGATGTGTATAATGATCCTAAAAATATTTCTATCCAGAAATTAAAACTTCTTCCAAAGGGAATTCAACAATTATCGTATATGGCAGCCAAACCACCCGAAAAAATTAATTATCCCCCAATAGATGGCTCATCTGTTAAATCCCATCATATTGATGAATCGCCTGTTGCCTGGTGGAAATTTGACGAAGGATTGAAATCTCATACCGATAAAACAAAGGAAAGTGTAAGTTCCATTGCTTGTTCGATAGGTGGCAATAAAAGTGTCTGGAAAAAGGGCCTTTCAGGTACAGCATTAGCATTTGACGGTTATTATTCAAAAGTTATTCTCCCTGGCGCTAAAGCTCCGATTTTTAATGATGGTTTTACGGTAGAAGCATGGTGTGCATTGGCAGTTTATCCTTTTTCATGGAGTCCGATTGTTCATCAATGTGAATGGAAGAAAAAAGGCTACTATTTTGGTATTAACGAATTTGGCTTTCCTGCTCTCATGCTTTCCATTAATGGGAAATGGCAGGAAATTGTATCCTCTCAAAGGATTCCTTTAAACCAGTGGACTGCTCTGGCCGCAACTTATGATGGAAAACAGGGAAAGGTTTGCATTTATATCAATGGGAAACTGACTAAAGAGCAAAAAGTCAATAAGGGGAAAATAACCCTGTCTTCTACTGATTTACAAATCGGTTTAAATCAAATGAAATTGGAAGCCTCAAGCTATCCTACAATAATCGGAATTGAAGGTTTGCTGGATGAAATATTAATGTATGATGTTCCTTTGAATGCTAAACAGATTGCCGAATCTTACGCAAGTTTAAAACCGGATTCTTATTTGAGGAATCATCCCGATTTGCAACCAAGGATTCTACCTGGTCGTCCTGGAATAGTAGACAAATTTGGTGCTTTTTATACTAAATTAGAATATCATGAGCTATGGGATAATATGTGGCGTACCAGCGATTATCCGGATATTGTGGTCAAATTTGATGCATTACCAGCAAGCGTTGTATTCTGGCGAGGAACCAATTATGGTCCGGCCTTTGTCACAGAAAATAATATATGGATGGTTGATCAAAGTATTGAAACCGGATACGAAGGTTATGGTTGTTGTGAACATATGTCTGATAAACAATGCCGTTTTAGTCATGTAAGATTAATTGAAAATACCGATGCCCGTGTGGTTGTTCACTGGCGTTATGCTTTTGTTTCCACTAATCAATTGAAATTTCCCGATGAGTTTCCCCCTACTAATGAAAGATGGGAGAAATATAAGAGCTGGGGGGATGAATATTATACAATTTATCCTGATGGTGTGATTGTCAGAAAGGTCAATAATAGGTCTGGAGCCAGTATTTTCTGGCAGGATATTCAATTTTTGAGTCCACCGGGAAAAATTCCGGAAGATCAAATCCATTTGAAGGCATTGACATTAGCTGATATGAAATTATGGGGCCATGTTAGATGCGATACATTGGTATTAGATTGGACAAATGGCCGCCCGAAGAACACGCTCGAGGATGCTAATTTTGAGTTGATTAATTTCAAGTCCAAATATAAAATATTCCTCTTGTTCCCAGAGGGGGTTTATATCGAACCCTGGATTGCGGCTCCTGAAGGCTCTTTTACACATTTTGCCCATTGGAATCACTGGCCGGTTGCGCAAATCCCAAGTGATGGTAGAACTGCATTATTCACCGACAGGGTAATGCACTCTGCTTTGGCAGCTGCCGATAATGCGGTTTTCCATGGAAATATGGCAATATATGGCTTTACAAACCAATCGATCAAAACATTGCTCCCGTTAGCCAAGTCCTGGAATTATCCACCGCCGATAAAAAGTGTTAATGGGGGAATTAATAAGGGCTATGATAAATCTCAAAGAGCTTACATTTTACATATTAATTCCGATAAAATGTCTTTTGATTTAGTGGGCTCAAAACTTCGTCCTGTTTATCATCCTTGCTTTGTAATAAAAAATTGGAAAAATGATCAAATTGCTACTCTGGAAATCAATGGAAAAATTCAAAATAATAATCCTGATTTCCGGCAAGGTATTATTTGGGACACTGATGGTACACGAACATTAATTATTTGGTTAAAATTGGAGTCTCAAGACGCGCTACACATTAGCATCGACAAGTTTAAAAAATAAAGATTTTGAAAGTAAAATAATTTGGTTGAAATGAAAACAAGAAGAGATTTTCTTAAAAAGGTAGCAGCTCTCGGGATAGGCCTTTACATGCCATTTTCAGGTTATTGTATTGGCAGTAAGGGGCAAGAGGATAATATTCCGGTAATTCATGATCCATCCGAACTTCAATATGAAAATGGATACTTCATGGTATTTTCTACAGGAAAGGGAATTCACTCATGGTATCGAAAAGCGACAGATGATAATACCTGGCATCTGGCTGAGGTGATTCAAAAACCGAAATGGTGGGATAAAGTTTTTCCGGACAACAAAGGATACATCTGGGCGCCTTGCGTTCCGTTTAAATGGGTAATGTATTATTCATTTGAAGCAGACGATGACCATGCTTCGGCAATCGGGCGCATGATCGCAACAGGAGAAGCGCCGAATTTAAAATGGAGAGATGACGGGCCTGTTCTTATTATGCCCAACTGTAGAGACAATGGGAAGAATTGTCCTGTAGCAATCGATCCTTCTGTTTTTACAGACGACAAAGGCAATTTGTACATGTCCTTTGGATCGGGAACAAGTGGTATCTGGATTGTAGAACTGGACAAAAAGACCGGGCATCTTTGTGGGGAAGCGGCAAAAGGTTTTTCAGAAGATAATCCGGCATTCCATCGCGTAGCTTACAGATTTAGCGGCGAACCACGGGGGGAAAGCGATTATATTGAAGCTTCCTATGTTTATCGGCATCCAGAGAATGGTTATTATTACTTATTTGTGAACTGGGGATTTTGTTGCAGGGGAATAAAAAGTACTTATCAAATACGTGTGGGACGTTCGAAATCACCAACAGGACCATATCTTGATAAAGAAGGAAAAGATATGGTAGACGAAGGTGGATCTCTGGTCATTGCTACAAAAGGACGCTATATAGGTCCCGGACATGCGGGCATTTACCGGCATGTCGACGGGCGGTATGCTTTTACTTTTCACTATTATGATAAAAAGGATGATGGCAAGGCACATTTGGCTGTGCGAAACCTTTCATGGGTAAACGATTGGCCGATGGTGGGAGATAGCGATTTTTTTCATTAATAATATTACAACTAAAAATGAGAATACAAAGGTAAAATAAAATGAAGAAAATAATTCTTATTATTTTTATACAAGTTTTTTCTTGTTTTTTTGCATACGCGCAGGGAAAAT
>JAGHBR010000029.1 GCA_021160885.1 Caldisericaceae bacterium | reverse complement strand
ATCAAACACTCTTGCCAGCCAGGGAAGAGTATTTGACATTGGAAAACCTGGATCAGGTATTCGAAGCGATTAAGTCCTTGCGTGTGCGGGGGGCTCCGGCTATTGGTATTGTGGCCGCTTATGGTTTGGTTGTTCACGCTTTAAACTTGAAACAGGCTGGTCAATTAAATTTTGAAGGTCTTACTAAGGCAGGCGAAAAGCTGAAGCAAGCGCGCCCTACGGCGGTTAACTTAGCCTGGGCCGTTGATCGCATGCTAAATAAAATTAAAGGTCTTACTGACCCGCAAGTAAGTTTTTCGCTTTTAAAAGAAGAAGCTATTGTCATACACCAGGAAGATAAACAAACCTGTGAAAAAATTGGTCTGCATGGAAGCGAATTGATTAAACAAAAAGCAAACATCCTCACACATTGTAACACTGGTTTTTTAGCAACCGGCGGGATTGGTACAGCTCTTGGCGTTGTTTACAAAGCAGCAGAGCAAAACAAACAAATACATGTTTTCGTTGATGAAACCCGGCCTGTCGGTCAAGGCGCTCGTTTGACTTATTGGGAATTAAAAAAAGCCCATGTTCCGGCAACATTAATCACCGATAACATGGCAGGTTTTTTAATGAAACAAGGAAAAGTAGACATAGTAATTACAGGAGCCGATCGAATTGCCTTAAACGGTGATGCTGCTAATAAAATTGGAACCTATGCACTAGCTGTTTTAGCAAAACATCACAAAATTCCATTTTACATCGCAGCGCCCATTTCTACTTTTGATTTTTCCCTGGATTCCGGTGATCAAATTCCTATTGAACAACGGCCAAAGGAAGAAATTTTAAATTGCTGGAACTTGCATGCAAATGACTCTGTTAACGTTTATAATCCGGCTTTTGATGTTACGCCAGCAAATCTGATTTCCGGAATCATAACCGAATATGGAATATTAACTAAACCTTTTAAAAAAAAGATAACTAACATAACCAAACAATTTAATTAAGGAGAAGCAGTATGAAGAAACTCTTCTTATTATTCGTACCAATTTTGGTATTAGCTTTACTAAGCTCTTGCCGCCCGCCAGAACTGGAGGGTGCCTTTGTGGATTACAATGCCGGCCGTTATGACAACGCTTTAAAACTGGCCAAAGAAGCCACCGAAAAATACCCAACCAATGCGGAAGCATGGTATTTGCTTGGTGAAATCTATGGCAAAAAAGAAATGTATCCGGAAATGAAAAAGGCCTTTGATAAAGCCCTGGCCAACAATCCGACACCGGACATTCAGAACAAAATTAAATCTGCCACTATGTACTACTTCCAGCAATTGTTTAATCGCGGAGTCAGCAATTACAATGCCTATGCTAAAATGGAAGACACTTCCTCAGAAGAAGCAAAGAAGCAGCTTGAAAAATCAACCCAGTTTTTTAAACTAGCCAATATCGTTAAACCTGATTACAAAGCGGTTGATTTAACGGCACTTGGTTATTCCATTCTGGGTCAAAAAGACAGCGCCCTTGTCTATTACAAAAAGTTAACTACTGAATGGCCGGATTCTGCGGATGCTTTTGTTAAACTCGGTCGCTTCTATGTGGTTCAGCAGCAATTCAAGGAAGCTATTCCTTATTTGGAAAAAGCATTGGAAATCGATCCAAATAATTCAGATGCCATTCAGATTATTGCCGAAGCCTACGACTTTGCCGGTGAAACAGACAAGGCCATTGAAACTTACAAAAGAGCCATGAAAATTAATCCTGAAGAAAAGGCTTTCCCTTTCAATCTGGGACGTCTTTATTTCCAAAAAATTGCTGATGAAAATATCGACGAGGCCGCCAAAGCAGAGTACTTAAAGGGTTGTGCCGATGCCTTTGGCCGGGTGATTGAATTGGATCCATCAATGAAGGAAGCCTACGATTACAAATCCAACTGTGAAATAATGGCTAAAAATTATGAAGCTGCTCTGGTAACCCTTAAACAGGCTACTGAACGCTTCCCTGATGAAGGTAAATTCTGGTACAATCTTGGTGTTGTTTATTACAACTTAAAAGACAATGCAAAAGCTAAAGAAGCTATTGACAAGGCAAAGGAATTAGGTTTAGAGTAGAGCAAGAATATTTCTTTTTTGAATTCGTTAGTTACTAAAGAAGGGAGATTATTTTTAATCTCCCTTTTCATTTTGTGTCAAAAAGTAGGATAATGCTTCCAACTCGATGGACATATTCTCGTATTTGACCATGACATCATCGGGCACTTTAATGGTAATGGGGGCAAAATTCAAAAAGGCTTTAACGCCACATTGAACCAGGTTATCGACCACCGATTGAGCAACTTTTGCCGGAACGGCAATAATAGCGATTTCAATTTTTTGTTCTTTAATTACATTACAGGCGCTGTCTATGTGGTGAATTTTTAATCCGCCAATCTCTTGGCCTACTTTTTGCATATCATTGTCAAACAGAGCCTTAATAATAAATCCTTGTTTTTTAAACTCGGCGTAATCAATTAAAGCCCGGCCAATATTACCCACACCTACTAAAGCTACATTCCACTTTTTTTGTAAACCTAAAATTTTCGCAATTTGATCCTGCAAATCTTTTGTGTTGTAACCTAATCCTCTTTTACCAAAGGAACCAAAAAAGGATAAGTCTTTTCGAACCTGTGCAGAAGTAATATTATTAATTTCCGCTATTTGTTCAGAAGAGACCGTTTCAACACCCTGGTCAATCAAATTGGACAGGGTACGATAGTAGGTGGAAAGCCGGCTAATCGTTGAATCCGAAATCTTTTTCATTCTTTCCTCCAAAAACAATACATGACCTGATTAAAATTACGAAATTTTTCTCAATAATCAAATATCCGTTTTTTCTTCTTCATCTTCCACAGAAACTTTAGCCACATCACTAACACGGTCTCCTTCACTTAATCTTATTAAACGAACCCCCTGGGTACTTCGACCATAACGGCTGATGTTGATGGTATTTTGTCGGTTTATGATGCCATTCACCGTAATAATCACAATATCCTGATTATCATAAACGCCTAAAGCGCTCACCAATTGGCCTGTCTTTTCAGTTATTTTCATGGCAATAATACCGCTTCCACCGCGTGTTTGTTGACGAAATTCTGAAATAGGCGTTCTTTTACCGTAACCGAATTCTGAAATCGTTAACAAATCCATTTCACCATTGGCCACAACCATGGCAATCACTTTATCCCCATGTCGTAAGCGTATGGCTTTTACCCCTGTAGCATTTCTGCCCATTGGACGCACCTGACTTTCATGAAAATGGATGGCTTTACCATGTGCCGTAACAAATAACACCTTTCGGTCGCCATCCGAAAGTTTGGCTTCGATTAACTGATCATCTTCCCTAATATTTAATGCAATGATGCCCGATTTTCGCGGATGACTAAATGCACTCAAATTCGTTTTTTTAATCAATCCCTTTTCTGTAGCCATTACAATGTAATGGTTCTCATCAAATTCTTTGACAGGCAGCACTGCTTTAATTTTTTCACCGGACTCAATATCAATCAGGTTGATGATTGGCCGTCCTTTAGAAATTCTGCTGCCCGTTGGAATGGCATAAACTTTTAACCAGTAACACTTACCACGATCGGTAAAAATAAGAATGTAATCATGAGTATTGGCAATGAAAAGATGTTCAACAAAATCTTCATCTTTTGTTACGGCTCCAGTAATGCCTTTACCACCTCTGTTTTGCGTACGATATTCATTTAATGAAATTCGCTTCACGAATCCTAAATGGCTGATGGTGATCACCACATCTTCTTCCAGAATCATATCTTCATAGGTTACATTTTCGACTGTTTGAACGATTTCGGTTCTCCGTTCATCATTATATTTTTTGACCAGATCATCCAGTTCATCTTTGATGATTTCAAATTGGCGCTCTTTGGAGGAAAGGATTGCTTTTAATTCATCGATCAACTTCAACAATTCGCGATATTCTTTTTCTATTTTTTCACGTTCCAGGCCGGTTAATCTCTGCAAGCGCATTTCAAGAATGGCTTTAGCCTGAATCTCGCTTAAACCAAATCTCTGGATTAATCTTTCTTTCGCTACATCTGGGCTTTCGGAAGTTTTAATCAATTCTACGATTTCATCGATATTATCGATAGCGATTCGCAAACCTTCTAAAATATGCGCCCTGCGTTCCGCTTCATCCAGGTCGTATTGCGTGCGTCTGACAATTACTTCGATCCGATGATCAATAAAATGCTGTGTCATCTCCTTGATATTCAACACCATGGGCCGTCCCTTAACCAGAGCTAACATATTGATGCCGAAAGTAGTCTGAAGTTGTGTATGTTTGTACAAATAGTTAATAATAACATTAGGATTAAAGTCTTTTTTCAATTCAATGACGATTCGCATGCCTTCGCGGTCTGATTCGTCACGTAAATCAGAAATTCCTTCCAATTTGCGTTCTTTAATCAGACTGACTATTTTGTTGATTAAATTTAACTTGTTAACCTGAAACGGAATTTCTTTAACAATAATCGCTTCTCTCCCACCGCGACGTTCTTCAATTTCTACTTTCCCGCGTACACGTATTTTGCCATAGCCCGTTTCGTATGCCTGCCGAATTCCATCTACGCCGTAAATGATACCTCCGGTAGGGAAGTCCGGTCCTTTTAAGT
>JAGHBR010000506.1 GCA_021160885.1 Caldisericaceae bacterium | reverse complement strand
ATATATAACCACTTGTTTAGAAATCTCCACCTAATCCACGTTCTAAAAAAAGAATCAGTGCTAATCAGTGTCCATCAGTGGCTAAAAAATTGTTGAATTTCGGTGGCAAAAAAATTCTGGTTAATGTACTGCGCTCTAAAGGTAATAATTCAACCTGAGCTTACCGGAAAAGTATTGTGTGTTAGGCAGGCGGCTGTCTTCCACCTGCAAATATGAAACAGAGGCAAAAAAATTAATACGCGGTAAAATCGAATAACTTAGTTCCAGATAAGGACCGCTGTTAATCAATGTTCGATTCAGCAATTTTGCCGGCACATGGCGCCATTCCCGTCGGCGGTAATAGGTGTAACCAACGTCCAGTTGAAAAATCAAAAAATGCCTGTTGCGCAAAAAGACGGTAAAAAATTCCGATTGATATGATTGCAGTACTTGCTGGGCAAATTCCTGCTCAAAAAACGTTCCCTTGTCTTCCAATTCCAGTCGACCAAAAGCGCCAAGGTACTGGAAGGTGTAATAACGAATCATCAATGAATCACTTAAAATGTATTTGCGGAAAACAAAGCTGCGGGGTTCATGGAACAGAGCATCGAAATCGTAAACAGTGTAATTGGCCAGCACTTCGGTACTCAAACGGTTGCTCAGCGCGCCATACCGGTAAAACAGCCGCGGATTGATCTTGTAAATACGGTTCCAGTTGTTGCTGGCGCTGCGTTCTTTGTAAATGTACATCTGATGGAAAAAATAGGCGTAGGCCAAAACGTCCAGTTTTAATAAGGGACTTATTTGCCACTGGTAACGAACATTAAACACAAAACGTTGCTCATCACGATCGTCATTGTTGACCACAGAATCCGGTGTGTCGTATTGCGACTTGACGTAGGCAAAATTAAAGGTCCATTTGTGCCGGTTGTTGAATCGGTAATTGAGATCAAAATTAAAGGCGCTTTGCCGGGTGCGACTGTCGGTAAAGGTGCCGGCATTGTCCTGGGTTTCATCAGAAGTTCGGAAAGTAAAAAGAAAATTGAATTTCCGCCCTAAATGCAGGTAGCGGAAATAGTTCTCAAAAAGAAAAATTGAACGCCCGTTAAAATAGGAAATTTCCCGCGATTGCAGTTTGGTTTGAATCAATAAGCGATTGGTTGGATTCAGATCGTAAAATAGTTTGTTTTGCAATTCACGTTCATTGATGGTTACCTGTTCAATGGAATCAGCCACGTAATATTCCTTGGACAGGTCATTCCAGCGCACAAACAGTGAATCCATGCTAAAATCAGAGAAGCGTGAGGTAAAATAGGAATTAACATCGTATTCTTTATTCTGCCGCTGCGGATAAAAATCGAGATTGGTGCTGGCCCGCAGGTCAGCCGTGTAATTATTGAAATGATAACGATCCAGGTGCAGACGCGCGCCGGTATCCCAGCCCCAATCAACATGTGAACGGTTCTTGGCATTTTGATATCCTAGGTAAGGCGCCAGTTCCAGTTGATTAAAAAAACGCTTTTGCCAGAATAGTCCAAGCCGATGATTACCAAATTGATTGCTCAGAGAAACCTGCTTATCGCTTTGGTACCAGCTGTAAAAATAGAGGCCCATTTTCTGTTGCCAATGATTCCAGTACAATAAACCATCCAGAGTATGTTCATCTTTCCATTTCTTATTTCCCTCTGCCGGAATGAGCAAATTACTCTGGAAACGGTCGCGGACAAAATAGTTAAAACGGGCTGGTTTTGAGTTTCTGATTGTGAAAGTTCCTAACCAGTTGTAAGTGTTAATTTGTTTGTAAAAATCAGTATTTAATTGAGGCCGAAAACGGAGATGGTCGGTTTCAGGAATTTGCGCCTGTAATGGAACAGTCAAAAAAACGATGAATAAAACAAAAATGGTTCTTTTGCTCAGCAAACCAATCCCTTTAATGATTACTTTTCTTTGACTATCTTGTAAACTTTTTCATTTTTCTTTTTCATATTATACTTTTCTCTGGCAATTTTTTCAATATAGTCCATATCTGTTTTAAGACGCTTGGCCTCTTTTTCCAGTTGCTGTTTTTCTTTTTCCAGGGATTGGATGTCTTTTTCGAGCTGCTTTTTATAGGAAGTTTGCCTGATGTACTGCACTACACTTCTTGGACCATGGAAGAACAAAAAATAGATGATGACAACTGCCCCGGCAACCGTTAAAAGTCGCAATACATTTTTACCGTTCGAATTCTTCGATTTTTTACGCTTATTTTTCATTTAAAAATAAAAAGCCTGGCGCCTTAGCACCAGGCCTCCTTTTGTTGTTAGCGTTTAAAAGCTTTACGTCCTAAAAAGACAGCGTTTTCGCCAAGTGTATCTTCAATACGCAACAGCTGGTTGTATTTTGCAATCCGATCGCTGCGGGAAGCGGAACCTGTTTTAATCTGCCCGGCGTTGGTTGCCACCACCAGATCAGCAATTGTAGCGTCTTCGGTCTCGCCGGAACGGTGAGAAACCACAGCTGTGTAACCAGCTTTATGGGCCATTTCGATAGCGTCCAAAGTTTCGCTTACTGTTCCGATTTGATTGAGTTTAATCAGAATGGAATTGGCCACGCCCATTTCGATTCCTTTGGCCAAAAGCTGGGTGTTGGTTACAAAAATGTCATCGCCAACCAATTGAATTTTATCACCAAGTTTTTCCGTCATCAGTTTCCAGCCATCCCAGTCATCCTCGGCCAAGCCGTCTTCAATGGAAAGAATCGGATATTTTTCTACCCAGGCGGCATAGTAATCAACCATTTCAGCGCTGGTAAGTTCTTTGTTTTCAGAAGCTAAAATGTAGCGTTGTTTTTCCTTGTCGTAGAATTCACTGGAAGCCGGATCTAGACAGATGTAAATCTGTTCGCCTGCTTTGTAGCCGGCTGCTTCAATGGCTTCTAAAATCAGATCCAATGCTTCCTGATTTGATTTTAAATCAGGGGCAAAACCACCTTCATCGCCAACAGCTGTATTGTAATTAAGTTTGGCCAGTACTTTTTTTAGATTGTGGAAAACTTCGGCGCCCATGCGCAAAGCTTCGTGGAAAGATTCTGCGCCAGCCGGAGCAATCATGAATTCCTGAACATCTACATTATTATCGGCGTGTTTGCCGCCATTCAGAATGTTCATCATCGGCACTGGTAGAACTTTACCATTCACACCGCCCAGATATTGGAAAAGCGGTAAGCCGACAGATTCCGCAGCGGCTTTGGCTACGGCCATAGAAACGCCTAAAATGGCATTGGCGCCCAATTTACTTTTATTGGGCGTACCATCCAATTTGATCATTAAGTTATCAATGAAAGGTTGATCGGTAGCTTCAATACCGATTAATTCTTCGGCAATAATCTCATTTACGTTTTGTACAGCTTTTAAAACGCCTTTGCCCAGATAACGGCTTTTGTCTCCGTCTCTCAGTTCAACCGCTTCGTTTTCCCCGGTAGAAGCGCCGGAAGGCACAGCAGCGCGCCCAAAGCTACCATCGTCTAACAAAACTTCAACTTCTACGGTTGGGTTTCCGCGACTGTCTAAGATCTCCCGTGCATAAATATCTTCAATAAGTGGCATAACTATTCCTTTCTTTTTATTTATGACTCTTACCAAATGAATTGTGTAACAAAGCAAATTAATGTCATAATGCTAAAAGTTCAAAAAAATCTTTTTTAAAATGTGTCAAATAACGAGTAAAAAGTGACACGTAACGCGTAACAAGTAACCAGTGACGAGTGACAAGTATAACTTGTTACTTACATTCAGCCATTCAACCAATTAACCAATAAAAATGTCATTCCTCCCGATGCACCACCATGGACGAGGCCTGTGCGGTAGGGAAAATGATTACATCAGCAATTTGCACATGTGGCGGACGACTTACAATAAAAACAATGGTATCTGCAATATCTTCCCCGGTCAAAGGTTTAAGGCCTTTGTAAACATTTTTAGCCCGTTCGATATCGCCTTTAAAACGTACAATGCTGAATTCGGTTTCGACCAGGCCCGGATCCACCGAAGAGACGCGAATGGGTGTATCCACCAAATCAATGCGCAGACCTTTGGTCAGCGCGTCAACCGCATGCTTGGTAGCGCAATACACATTGCCGCCAGGATAAACTTCGTGCCCGGCAATAGAACCGATATTCACCACGTCGCCTCTGCCCCGTTCTACCATGCCTGGAACCACGGTCCGCGTTACGTACAACAATCCTTTAATATTGGTGTCAATCATCTTTTCCCAATCTTCCACATCGCCTTCATGGATTTTGGATAGACCCGCAGCCAGTCCGGCATTGTTTATTAAAATATCGATTTTTTGCCAATATTCTGGTAAGCCTTTAATGGCCGTTTTAACCGCCTGTAATTCACGAACATCGACTGGAAGGGCAATCCAGCTGGCATTGTAGCGTTTTTTAACCTCCTGCCCCACTTCTTCCAATCGTTCCCCTCTCCTGCCAAGTAAGATGACGCTTGCACCTTCCCGGGCCAGAGCCAAGGCAGTGGCCTTGCCAATTCCACTGGTAGCTCCAGTAATCAGGGCAATTCTTCCGTTTAAAGACATCTTAAGCCTCCTTTTCACGATAATTTTTTCGGTTCTAATAATTCGGTTTTTCGTTTTGAAAATTTCTTTTAATTTGTTATGTTTAAAAGAAAATTTACGGAAAAATGGCATTGAAAAAAAGAAGCTATATGGAGTTGAAAAGCAATTTGGCTCAATTGTAAAAAAGTTAAGGGTATAAGGGTTTAAGAGTTTAAGGGGGAGAGGGGAAAAAATTTTGGTGGGCGCTCGTCAAAAAATTTTGTGACTGGCCTAGCTCAACTTTTTCAGTAATCAGTCTTTTTTGCGAGCGAATAACCTGGCAGTCTCGAGCGATTAATTTGGCAGCCTTTTGAGGTTTTTAAATTGAAACGTTTAAACCTGGATTTTAAATTAATTTGAATAAATCAACAATGAAATTGTACTTTAATGGGTGAACTAAAATTAAAAGACATGACGGACCAGCAGGTGGTGCAAGCCTGTCTCGAAGGTGACAAAGAAAGTTACCGGATTATTGTGGATCGCTATAAAGAACGAGCCTATTACCTGGCACT
>JAGHBR010000005.1 GCA_021160885.1 Caldisericaceae bacterium | reverse complement strand
TAATAAGAGTGCCTTTCATCAGTTTATCTGAATCACGTGCTGATACAAACATTTTTGGATGGTCGCTATCTTGAAGAACCCCGTTAACAATTATTTGTACATCTGCTAATACTTCTGTAAACGGACGGGTACTGCCATCAGGTTCAACTACATGCATATTTCCTGATCCGTCATTTTTCATTTGTTTAAATTTTATGCCGGGTATTTGATCTTTAACCTCATTTGATGGACGTCCAGTCAAAACAGTAATATCCTTAAAGCCCTGACCTTGCAAGGCATATATTGCCCCTCTGCTAACAGATCCAAAGCTGATTACCACTGTTTTTATAGGTTTTCCATAATACCCACAAATCCCGGTCAGGCTTAGTGCATGATTTACTCCGGCATAACCAGCCATTTCATTATTTTTATAGAAAGTATGCATGATTTTTTCACCTGCCTTGTTCCATGTGAACATTTCTTCCCAGGCAATAAGGGTTAATTTTCTATCTATTGAAATTTGAGTAATTTCTTTCTGTTGTACACAATGTGGCCAACCCCATACAACTATACCTTCTCGTACTTCTGACAAATCTGTTGCCAATGGCTTAGGCATTAGCACACAATCAAAACCATTTAGAATTTCTTCCCTGATGGCAACCCGTCCTGATGTAAGTCTGGCTAAAGTATTGTCATCCATGCCAAATCTTACCCCATAGCCTTCTTCAAAAGTGATTTGTTTTCGTAATTCTTCAGAAATATACTTTATATGTTCTGGATGAATTGGGACTCGCATTTCGTTTTCTTTTAGTGATTTTCCAATCACTCCCATAGTTAGAAGTTGTGTCATATTGTTTTTTTTTGATTAGTCATCCATTTGTTTTATATTGTATAACGGTTTGCGCTATGAATAGTTGTCGATTGCGGGTTACTGCTTTGTTCCTTTACACCAAATTTAATGCGGGCTACAAGCCTTGAATTTACTGTCAAACTAGCAATTATTTATGCGCGCGTGTTATGCGCTTTTCTTTATTTTTTACAAAAATCAACTTATACCTGCTTTTTTGGCTTTCTCGTTGCTCTATTTCAAATTTCCCAGTAGACTTGATCAATGGAGTCAACTTCTGAAAACCATAGTTTCTAGGATCAAAATTCGGTTGCTTCTTTTGTAATAAACTTCCAACATCTCCTAAAAACGCCCATCCTTCATCATCTGATAAGTCTGTAATTGTTGTTGCAATTAATTTGATTTCTTTCGCCGTAATTTTATCGAATGTTTCCTTGTCCAATCCCTTCTCATCTTCAGATTCCTTCGCTTTAGATTCAGTTTTCAGAATCTCAATGTATATAAATTTGTCACACGCCACAATAAATGGATTTGGCGTCTTTTTTTCTCCAATTCCAATTACTTGCATACCAGCCTCTCTTAAACGAGTTGCTAACCTAGTAAAATCACTGTCACTTGATACTATGCAGAATCCATTTACTTTTTCTGAATATAAAATATCCATGGCATCAATTATCATAGCAGAATCTGTAGCATTCTTTCCAGTTGTATATCCATATTGTTGAATGGGAGTAATGGCGTTTTCTAAAAGTATATTTTTCCATTTAGACAAATTGGGTTTAGTCCAATCACCATAAATACTTTTA
The DNA here is from genome assembly GCA_021160885.1 of Caldisericaceae bacterium. Lineage (GTDB taxonomy): Bacteria > Calditrichota > Calditrichia > Calditrichales > Calditrichaceae > Caldithrix. The sequence continues at coordinate 990 of JAGHBR010000005.1, read as the reverse complement.
ATGGTTGGATTTCCATATTTGGCAATTTCTTCCATCATTTCTTTCACAAAAGCTGATGGTATATTATCGCCATCAATTAGTACGGCTAAATTTATGTTCATTAGTTTTATTTAAGTTCAAATATTATTTATCTATTGTTGAGATTACATCTCTTACCAGAGTTGCGCATAACGGGAGTCCACGTTTATCTGCCGAAATATATGTAGGCAGACAAAAACCCCCATTTTATTTTAAAAGAGTTCCATATGCTTTATCCCTTTAGCTTTACAAGCTGCAAGTTAGTGAAAAAACGAATCCGCTGTTGTGCGTTTAGAAAATAAAAAGTGCTTAGCGATGCTTTATATAAGCCATATATGCCCATAATTTGGAAAACAAGGCTTTTGAGACTGGTTTTTAAGTCATTTATGTTAAAAATGGGGATACTACACAATTAACCCCCTTAACACTTCTTTCAAAGCCCGGTTCCAAAAGCTTTCGGAATTTTCGTTTGGTGGGACAGGCTGTCAACATGGTATTCAGACTCTGGGCTACGCCCAGTTCGAATACTTAATTATTACCCATTGTTATTTTTAATCTACAAATGTCTCCTTAATCACTGATTTCAATTCTTTTATATCGGGTTGTGATAGTTTTCCTAAAATTTTAATAATTCTTTGTTTGTCAATAGTCCGTACCTGATCAATTACAATCCAGCCGATTTTTCTGTCGTGTTTTATTTCAATTCGGGTTGGATATTTTCGAGAAGTTGTGGTCATAGGTGCAACAATAATTGTCCGAAGATATTTATTCATTTCATTTGGTGAAATTACAACACAAGGTCTGGTTTTCTTTATTTCACCACCAATTGTTGGGTCCAGATTAACGAGAACTATTTTATATTGCATTAAATCCATTCTTCAAGGTTTTCGTTTTCAAAAACGTCATTGAACAGAAGTTGGTCATCTCCGTTTTCATTCATTTTTTTAAATGCAATGTCCCAATCTTTTCGGG
>JAGHBR010000254.1 GCA_021160885.1 Caldisericaceae bacterium | reverse complement strand
CTTTTAGTCCTGCAAGGCCGGTTAAAAACGGGATTTTTCTGGAAAAGATTAAAGGTTACCCTGAGAGTTTTAGTAAAAAACGTGTATATCAGTTTCACATACAGAATTTTTTAAAATTAAGTAAAATGTTTAAGGAAGATTCTTCTTACCATGATTTTATTAAAGAAACAGCATCATCTTCAGTACTAAACTTTTTAGAAAAAATTTACCCGCCTCCAGAGATTGATGATATTGTTTCTGCCTGCTGGTTAGAAGATGAAAAGGGAAAAGATATTTTTATTTTTGACGCAAACAACAATGAAGATTTCCGCGACGACAGTTTATTGAATTTTGAACCTTTTCCAACCGATTTTTTACCTGAACGAACTGAAAACTATTTTCTGGCTAAAAACAAGGTAATTGTAGAGGTTTTTGATGGTAATAAAGTCAATAAACTTAAATTACCTCTGGGCTTTTTTAAATTACAGCGGCCAGGCCCCCAACCACACGGTTTCTTTTCTTTACGTTCTGTAAGGATGGGGACTCTAAAACTTGAAAATGAAAGCTTCAGTTGCATTATATTCCCGACTATACCTGATGTCAATTTTAACAACATGAATTTTTTATGGATTGATTTGAACCATGACTTAAAATATCAGATGACAGATTTTGATCGGCAGCTTTATCAACCATTTACTTTAATGGGCAATTCATACCAGGTTAAAGACATAGATGTTTTTGGGCATCACTTAACATTGAAAAAACTAGATCCCGAGAGAGTGCCACCCATTGCCGAAGGGTTGCCCTGCCCCGATTTTGAGATAACTTTTACAGACTCAAGTAAATTTTCCACAAGCCAGGCAAAAGATAAATATTTAATTCTGGATTTCTGGATGTGCAATAATCAGTACTGCGATATGATGAGTAAAAATTTATTAAAACAGGTTAGTGCCAGAGAAAAAATCATCTGGATTTCGTGCCCGTTGGATTCGCTTTCTTACCAACGTATGGAAAAAAGAGGTATTCTCCCAAAAGATGATTTCCGACATTTTGTGGCGCCTAAAGATATTGAGCGCTTTCGAAAACTTTTTCAAACACTTACGATGAAAGTTTTAATCATTGTCAATCCTCAGGGGAAAATCGAATCAATTGAAAATTTTACACAAAAAAAGACTGAACAAATGTTGAAGCAAATTACTGATGCGCAATAAAATTACTAGTCAAATGAATTAAAGGCATTACAAACAACAAAAAATTAAAATAAAAGCGCCACATCTTTGTTTTTTAAATTAAAAATCAATGTCAAACGCAATTCATGAATTAAGCTTACTATGGACCTTAAAACAGTATTTAATTAAAGACCTTAAACATATAAATTCTAAATTTGCGCACAACCACCGTATTAGGTTTAACCGAGCAATGGGTACACGTACTATCTGTAAAAAGTTAAATCAATTCATTTACATCTACATTTGTAAAATGGGAAATTTTGTACAGAGAAGCATTGCTTTCCGCTAAAAGTAAACCGGTTCTTTGCTCGCAGGCAATAAATAAAATTATTTCAATGATTGGAAACAATTTCATTGTTTCATACTTATCTGGTTTGAATCTTAATTATATTTTACTATCCATTCCAGTTCAAGTCAATGGATTAAAAGAAAAAATATTAATGAAACATAATAAATTTCCGACCGTAAATAACGTAAGCACTTTTTTGAACACCCCTGCTCCAATGGAGCGCAATACCGATGGATTTTTCCATCGGTATTTTTTATTTGGAACATTTCGAAGGGAATCTTCGTTGCAAAAATAGAATTAAATTTTTTACAGGAAGCTTCAGGTCAGCTTCAATTTATAGGATCTGTAACATGGATGCTTAAATTTTTTTAATTTTTTTCTTTCATCAACCGATATTAATATTAGCGGTTTCGGGTTTTTAAGAACTTGCTTGTACAATTGCCGCTGAATGTGCGCTTCTTTCAAGAACCCTATTATTAATTTTATTTAACAAGGGAGGCCCCATGAACCTGATCATGTTAATGATCCAAAAATTGAAAAGCCTGCCCTCTTATTTGTACACTGTATCCGCCATTGTTCTGATAGGAATTATTGCCTATTTTGACTCAATGATGCCATTTCCACTTTTTATTGTTTACCTGCTACCGATGAGCTTAGCCGTCTTTTTAACGCCTAAATTCCAGAGCATCCCTATTAGCTTAATCTCTTTTGCAGCTTATGCGGTGGTTAACCTTAATTTTAAAATTTCTGATCCTTCTGTAACAGAACTGGCCACCAATGGGCTATTGTTTTTGGGGATTGCTTTTCTGGAAATAGCATTAAATGATCAAATAGAGTTGAATCAACTTTACCGTTTTCAGGATGAGTTGACCGGTGGATTGAGTAAAACGCTTTTTTTGCAGAGGGCAGAAGAAGAATTACATCGCAGCCATCGCTACAAACGGCCCATTACACTGGCATACCTGGACTGTTCTAAACTGAAGGCGGTGCGGGAAGATCAAAGTTTTAAATTCGAAAAGGAAATTTTACAAAATATTGCCAGGATTATGAAGCAGAATTTGCGTAAAACGGATTTGTTCACCCGCATAGATGAAGACAATTTTTTGATTTTGTTACCGGACATCAATGCCGGTGGCGCGCGTACAGCCTTACAGAAAATTCAATCGTTAATACGGCTAAAGTCGATTGCCGCCAACTGGCCGCTGGAATTCAACATCGGCGCCATTACCTTTAATCAACCGCCTCTGGACATGCAATCGGTGCTGGAATCTGTAAGTTCTATGGCTCACACCCAAACCGATGATGGTAATTTTTTACAACACCAGCAGCTTTACAATTAATTTTTGACGAGATGATTTCTGGATAAAAGGATAAGTAATTTTAGAATTAATTACCTGGACTAAACAGGTATGGTACTACGGTTGATATTTGATTTTAGGAATTGAACTATAAACTATTGTACAAATTTAGCTATTG
>JAGHBR010000315.1 GCA_021160885.1 Caldisericaceae bacterium | reverse complement strand
ATTGAAATCGTTCATACTGCCGGGTGGGGGCGAAGCCGGAGCGTTGTGTCATGTGGCCAGAACCATTTGTAGGCGAGCGGAACGAAATTTAATTCGTTGGGCGCAGGAGGAAACTGTGGAAAAACAGTGGGTGGTTTATTTGAATCGTTTAAGTGATTTACTTTTTGTTTTGGCCCGTTTTTTAAATTTATTGGAAGGCAAGCAGGAAACGACCTGGAAAGGACTGCGATAACTTGCAATAAATTGAAAATAAATGAATTAAGCAGTTGAAATTATAAAGTATATTTTTCCGGAAAATGAAAAAAGCGCTATTATAAATCAGAAAATGGCCGGAAAGTTGATTTAATCACAATGCTCTAAGCCGTTAATTTTTAATGTTAGACTAAAGTGCGAATTAACTTTGAAATTACCAAAATGGTTGTGGCACGATATTTGTGCTTTTAAATAGCTGAAAAAAGTATGCTTATGGGTTAAACTAAAAAAAATGCAAAGGGGAATTATGGAAAAGCATGTTTTGGATAAGCCGTTCGTCAAGGTCGAACCGGAACTTTGCAAAGGATGTGGATTGTGTATTGAAGCCTGTCCACCGCATGTATTAGAATTTCATAGTAGTTTTAATACCAAGGGCTACCATTATGCCTACTATGTTGGAGATGGTTGTACCGGCTGTGGTGTTTGTTTTTATGCCTGTCCTGAACCGGAAGCCATTACGGTGTACAAAAAAGGTTACGAATATGTTGGAGAGGAGGTGGCCTGATGGGAAAACTACTGGTTAAAGGCAATGATGCCATTGTCAGAGGGGCTATTTTAGCCGGCTGCCGTGTCTATTTTGGCTATCCCATTACACCTGCCAGTGAAATAGCAGAAACCGCAGCTAAGTATTTGCCCAAGGTAGGGGGCACCTTTTTACAGGCCGAAAGCGAAATTGCCTCCATCAATATGGTTTACGGGGCCGCCAGTGGTGGTGTGCGCGTTATGACCGCTTCTTCCAGTCCGGGCATTAGCCTTAAGCAGGAAGGGGTTTCTTATGCCGCTGGTGCCGAATTACCCTGTGTTATTGTGGATGTTATGCGTGGCGGACCCGGTTTGGGGAATATTGCTCCTGAGCAGTCCGATTACAATCAAATTGTTAAAGGCGGCGGTCATGGCAATTACAAATGTCCTGTCTTAGCGCCCTACAGTGCCCAGGAAATGTCTGATTTTATTCAATTGGCCTTTGACTTGGCCGAAAAGTATCGCACCCCGGTTTATGTACTGACTGATGGTTACATTGGCCAGATGATGGAACCGGTGGAGTTCGGTGAACCTAAAACGGATTTTCCGAGATTTGATTGGGCACTCTACGGAGATGCAGAAAGCAAGCAAAATTTAATATCCAGTATTTATCTGGAACCGGACGAGCTTGAAGAACACAATCGAAAATTACAACGCAAGTATGCAGAAATAGAAGCTAATGAAGTCCGTTTCGAAGATTTCATGTTAGAAGATGCAGAAATTGTTTTAATGGGCTACGGCATTGTGTCACGTGTTCTAAAAACAGTGGTTGAAAAATTGCGTGAAGAAGGAGTAAAAGCTGGTTTGCTAAGGCCTAAAACGCTTTTTCCCTTCCCCAAAAAGAAAATCGCTGAACTGGCGCAACGAGTGAAAAAGTTTTTAGTTGTGGAAATGAGTAACGGGCAAATGGTCGATGATGTCCGTTTGGCGGTTAATGGTAAATGCCCCGTAGAGTTTTACGGAAGAATGGGCGGTAACGTGCCGACCATGAAAGAAGTACTGGAACATAGCAAGAAATTAATGGAAGCGTAGGGGGTGCGAAATGGCAGAAAAAGTATTAAAAAAACCAAGAAGCTTTTACGATATTTACGAAAGAAATCCGAGTGCAGATAAAAAAATGCCGCATTATTGCCCGGGCTGTGGGCATGGCAACGTACATAAATTTATTGCCGAAGCGCTGGACGATTTTGACGTGGCTGATCGTACGATTTTTATCAGTCCGGTGGGCTGTTCTGTATTTGCCTACTATTATTTTGACACCGGCAATATCCAGGCGGCACACGGACGGGCGCCTGCAGTGGCCACGGGCATTAAACGAGCTCATCCGCACAGCATTGTAATCAGCTATCAGGGTGATGGTGATCTGGCGGCCATTGGTACTGCAGAAATCCTCCATGCGGCTAACCGCGGTGAAAATATTACCGTCTTCTTCATTAATAATGCTATTTACGGCATGACGGGTGGACAAATGGCTCCAACGACTATTGTTGGCCAGAAAACCACGACTACGCCTTACGGACGCCGTCCGCAAAACGAAGGTTACCCGGTTAAGATTGCTGAATTGATCAGCCAGTTAGAAGCGCCGGTTTATGTGGAACGCGTCGCTTTGTTTGATAACAAACATCGTGCCAAGGCAAGGATGGCTGTGCGCAAGGCTATTAAAAATCAGGTGGACAATCTTGGCTTTTCTCTGGTTGAAGTTCTCTCACCGTGCCCCTCCGGTTGGAAAATGGATCCGGTTGACGCCATGCACTGGATTGAAGAAGAGATGGTTAAAGTCTTCCCGCTGGGTGTTTACAAAGACATCACCAAAGAAGTAGAACCGTACCATATTGAAGAATTTAAACCGGAAGCAGAAGAGATCAAAGAACTGCTCGACTTGAAAACGGAAAGTAAATCTTTTGCACGTTCAACGGTGCCTGAGAAGTACAAAAATCCGGAAATAAAGATCGCTGGTTTTGGCGGACAGGGAGTTCTGTTATTAGGCGCTGCTCTGGCTCAGGCCGGTATGTTGCAGGATTACCACGTATCTTGGTTGCCTTCATACGGGCCGGAAATGCGAGGTGGAACAGCTAACTGTCATGTGAACATCCGTGAAATTGAAATCGGTTCACCGGTTGTAGCCAATCCTTCCATTTTGATTGCTTTGAACAGACCATCGCTGGAAAAATTTGAACCGGATGTGCAGAGTGGTGGTTTGATTATTTACGACTCTTCATTGATTGATATTGAACCGTCACGTAAAGATGTTGAAATATTGGCGATTCCGTCTACCAAAATGGCAGATGAATTGGGTAATACACGAATTGCCAACATGGTGGTTTTAGGCGCCATTGCGGGTTACACCAACTTTTTTGATCTGAAGACCCTGTTCGAAACATTGAATACGGCCATTAAACGTAAAAATCTGATAGAAATCAACCGTAAGGCTGTCGAAACCGGCTATCAGTTCGGTAAAGAACATCGGGTTAAGTAACGGTAAGATTATAAGAAATAAATTGAATCCCTCTGATCAAAATTATATATCAGGGGGATTTTTTTGTGAAACCATTAAAAGCGAAAGCAGGCAACAAAGAGATTTCTTATGGCGCTGGCCAGGGAAGCCAGAATGACCAAAGAGAGACCAGATTTAATTTATATGATTAATGCCAGAAATCAGAAACAAATAATAAAGAAGCCGAGCTACAACCAAAATTTGGCAGTAATCCAAACACACCTTTTCTTAAAGAATGTTGAATTTTGAGTGTTAAATTTTGAATTGGTTTCATGAGTAAGTTTTCAGACCACTGGCAAATTAAACCATTCAACTAATCAACTATTAATCCAACTAATCATTTAACAAAAAAAGCCATGTTATCTTTTTTAGGAAGTGCACGAAGCTGTAATTCTGTTTCAAACATTCAGCATTTTGTTCACTCATTTTTGATTTTAAATAAAAATAATTCTTTAAAGTTGCATAAGTCACAATTACTAACGATCTGGTTCTTTAAAATTAAACTAAATTAACTAAATAGGCTTAAAAATATGTATCGAGTGCTTGCTGACATTGATGATAAAGCTTTGTTAGAAGAATGTTATTCCGTTCTCTCTGATTTTGATGAAATCCAGATAGAGAATGGTTCTCATTTTCCCAATGAAATCAATAATCTTTCAATGGATACGCTTTTTTTAATAACGAATCATCTTAATCCTTCAGCAATTAAAAAATTAGCATCAATTCGTAAATTTGCTCCAAGGTTTCCCCTGGTTTTTTACAATCATTCATTAATGTTGGATGAACAGGTCAAAGAACTTCCACAAAAAAATCTTTTCCTGATAGTCGGCGATGAACGGAAATGGCATCTAAAACAATTAGTACGACGCATAATAAATAATCACTGGCGACGTTTACCTTATGAACAATTAGGCATCGATTTTAACCGTTTATCTCATAGAATGAAAAAAGTAATGCATTATATTGAGACAGCCGACTTTCAAAAATGTGATATTTTCCACATTGCCGAATTTTTAAATATCACACCAAGTTATTTTAGCCAGATTTTTAAACACGAAACCGGACAATATTTTCGGGTTTTTATGCAGCGCGTTTTGAACTATTATGAAAATTTATTATTTTTGGACTGGGGACTGGAAATAAAAAATGTCTCCAAAATGTTAGGGTACAGTGAATTATCCAGCTATAGTCGTTCTTTTAAGAAGAGAAAAGGACAATCGCCGCGCGCCTTTGTGAAATTACAGATGCGTAATAGTTTGTAATCTGTTTGATTTAATAAAATAATCTGGCTAATACAAGAAAAATTTTACTATGAAAAATATCCTGACTGTAGATGTGGAAGAATGGTTCCATCCCGAAGCCCTTCAATCTCAATTTCCTCCTGAAAGCTGGGCTTCTCAGCCTTCAAGAGTTGAACCTCTGGTCGATTTGTTGCTCGATTTATTTGCTAAATATCAGGCTCGGGCCACTTTTTTTGTGCTGGGTTGGGTGGCCAAAACCAGGCCTGGATTGGTGAAAAAGATAATTGATACCGGGCATGAAGTGGCCTCGCACAGCTTTATGCATCGTATGTTGACTAAAATGTCCGCGGAGGAAATCCGTGAAGATTTAAGCGCTTCTATAAAAATTTTAGAAGATATTAGCGGTCAGCGTATTCGTGGATTTAGAGCCCCTACTTTTTCCATCACGGAAAAAAATTTGTGGGTCTTTGACATTCTTGCTGAATTAGGCTTTGAATATGATTCTTCCATCTATCCAATCTGGCACGACCGGTATGGCATTCCACATGCTTCCCGTGTACCATTCCGTATCGAAACAAAAAATGATTTAAAAATTGTTGAATTTCCCATGCCGACGGTAAGAATCAAGAACAAGAATATTCCCTTTGGTGGAGGCGGGTATTTAAGATTATTACCATTGTGGTTTACGCAATGGGGCATTAAAAAATTTAATCAAGAAGGCAATCCGGCCATTATTTTTATGCATCCCTGGGAATTTGATCCAGAACAACCGCGCGTCAAATTAAATAAACTACAATCGTTCCGCCACTATGGTCGAATTCAGAAAAACCAGGCTAAGCTTTCGAATTTACTAAAAAATTTTAAGTGGATGGCTATGGAGGATTATTTTAAGGAAATTACAGAAAATGACAAAATACCGGTAAAAAAATTAAACATTCAGTAAAAATAATCCGATAACTGTGATGAATAAAAAAATGAACGGGGTAATCTTTTATGAGCGAAACAAGACACATTTTGGTTGTTGATGATGAACAAGAAGTTAGAGACACATTGTACAATGTATTAAAGAGTCTGGATTATATTCCTCATGTAGCTGCCAGCGGAAAGGAAGCCCTGGAAATTATTAAAAAAGAACCGATCGATGTTGTCTTATCGGATTTGTATATGCCTGAAATGGATGGCATTGAATTGCTTAAACGCGTTAAAGCAATAAATAGTAAGGTGGTTTTTTTAATGATCACTGCCCATCCGACTATTGAAACAGCTGTAGATGCCATCAAAAAAGGGGCTTATGATTATTTGACCAAACCCTTCCATATTGAAGAGGTAAGGCTTAAAATAAATCGTGCCCTGGAGCGTAAAGGAATGGCCAGTTCTTTAAGAACGGCCAATGGTATTATCTGGGCATTGATTATCTCTATTCCTCTCTGGTTGATATTGGGGATTATTCTGGCAAAATTATTAAAGTGAAATTTAAATACCAATCACCAGTACTGGGATAATCTTAATTTTTAGTTATTCCAATCAAAAAATTGTGCGAATACGAAAATTCCTGTTTAATAAGTATCTGACTTAATTTTGTCCATAGCTGACAACTAGCACGACGTTGCTAACACATTTTCTAGCATAAGGTTATTTACACTTTAATGGTCAAACTCTAGCACAAGGTTGTTAACATTTTTGCCAAAAGCTCCGTTTCTTAAACTAAAAAGGAGT
>JAGHBR010000324.1 GCA_021160885.1 Caldisericaceae bacterium | reverse complement strand
CGCCATGGAATTGCGCGTACCGCTGGTGGTGGATTGCGGCATCGGCAAAAACTGGCTGGAAGCACACTAATAGTGGTTTAATAGTTTAATGGTTGAATGGAGATAAATAGTTAAGAGTTAAGGGTATAAGGGTTTAAGAGTATAAGGGGATTTGGGTTAACTAAGTTTAATGGTTTAATAGTGGAATGGTCGTTTTACTTGCAGGTTCATTAAGCGAATTAAAAACACCATGGTTTGAGGAAAGGTCACTTAGTTACTAAAAACGTTAGGAATAAATGAAAATTGCATTAGTTTTAGGTAGCGGGGCTGCCCGCGGTCTGGCTCATATCGGTGTATTGAAAGCGCTGGAAAAGGAAGGCATTCCTGTTGACCTGATTGTCGGTTGCAGCATGGGCGCCATGGTAGGTGGCGCCTATGCCGCCGGTCTGAATAGTCAGCAAATTGAAGAAATTGCCTGTGAAACCAACTGGAAACGCGTTGTCCAGCTTCTTTTCCCAAAACGTTTCAGTCGTTCCGGTTTGCTGGACGGCCAACGTGTAGAAGAATTTTTACTTTCGCTTTTAGGAGAAGAAGCTATTGAAAACCTGCCCAGAAAATTCGCTTGCGTGGCCACCGATATTCGGGATGGTGAAGAAATCATTTTGAACTCAGGTTCTCTGGTTAATGCCATTCGGGCCAGCATTTCCTTTCCCTTTCTATTTCAGCCTGTTAAATTGAATGGCAACTATTTAGTAGATGGCGGTGTGGTGAATCCGGTACCGGTTAGTGTGGCCAGAGAAATGAAAGCGGACTTAATCATCGCCGTAAATGTTACGCCTTCGGTAAAACACCGGGCGCGCACAATAAACTCCGGACAGTTACTGACACAGCAGAAACTGGTGGCAGCCAGCAGCGCCTCGTCCTTTTTACAACGTCTGTTCGGAAATTTTATGGACCGACTGCCCTCGACCAATCCCCTGCCCTCTAAAAAGCAACCTGATTTCAAAATGAGCATTCAGCAGCAAATGGCTCATGTGGCAATGACCATGGAAAACATGATTTTAACGCTTCGTTTACAGGAAACTCCGCCAGACCTGTTAATCACTCCGGCCGTAAGTTCATATCAATTTTTTGATTTTTACAAGGCGCATGAAATCATTTCGGTTGGCCGGCAGGCTATGGAAGCTGAAATGAAGCAACTGGAAAAGCTACTTAAAATGGCGGAGAACGGTGGAATGATTGGCAGCGCGACTCCCTGAGTCACGTTTAGCCGCAGGCTCAATTTAGTTAAAAGCGAAGATTCCAAAAAGGCATCCAATTTGGCGGTTTTACATTCAATCAAGTTTCAGTACATTCAAAATAGTTTTGAAAAATTCATTTTTTAATGACTGCACTCTCTCTAACTTGCAATTTAAATGTTCAAGAAATTTTGTAAAATTTTTTCGCCAATTTTGCCGCTTTTTTCCGGATGGAACTGAACGGCAAAAAAGTTGTCTTTTTGCAGGGCCGCGCTAAAAGGTAAAATGTAATCTCCTCTGGCGATGGTCCAGTCACTTAATTCCGCATAATAACTGTGCACAAAATAGACAAAACTGCCTTCGGCAATGTCGCGAAACAACGGTCCTTTCAAATCGTGAATCGAATTCCAACCCATGTGCGGTACTTTGTCTTCAGGTGGGAACAATTTTACTTCAACAGGAAACAGTCCCAGACCGGTGGTCTGATTTTCCTCGGAATATCGACACAGTAACTGCAGGCCCAGGCAAATTCCCAACACCGGTTGCCGCAAGTCAACCAGAATTTGGTCCAGTCCGCGCTGCCGCAAATAGTTCATTGCCGTGCTGGCCTCGCCCACGCCCGGAAAAATGACTCGCTCGGCCTGCCGTAACTGCTGCGCGTCATCTGTGACAACGGGCTGGTAACCCAGTCTTTGCAAAGCCAGTCGTACAGAGTGAATGTTGCCGGCATTGTACTTTACAATTGCCACCTGCATTACAATACTCCCTTGGTACTTGGAATTTCACCATTATTTGTTTCTCTCTTTACGGCCTGACGAAGAGCGCGGCCAAAGGCTTTAAAAACCGCTTCGATTTTGTGATGTTCATTTTCTCCTTTGACTTTAATGTGCAAGGCACAATGCGCCGTTTCGGCAAAGGATTTAAAAAAGTGCTGAAACAACTCGGTGGGCATGTCTCCGATTTTTTCACGCAGAAACTTAGCCTTCCAGACCAGAGTGCTGCGTCCGCAAAAATCAACTGCAACTCTGGCAAGTGATTCATCCATGGGCAGCACAAAACCATAGCGCTGAACACCCGCCATATCGCCCAGCGCCTCCCTTACCGCCTGCCCTAACACCAGAGCCGTGTCCTCCACCAGATGATGCTCATCCACATGTAAATCGCCCTTCAAACTTCCCTGTAAATCGAAGCCGGCATGTTTGACGAACAATTCCAGCATGTGGTCAAAAAAACCAATACCGCTGGGAGCAGCAAACTGGCCTTTGCCGTCCAGATTTAAAGTCAGTTTGATTTGTGTTTCTTTGGTGTTGCGTTCAATAGTGATCACACGCCGCTTTAATTTTAGATAGCGGTAAATTTCCTGCCAGTCGGTGGTAACCAGCGCAGCGTCAGGATTTTCCCGTTCACTGATTAAAATGGCCTGAGCGCCCAGATTTTTAGCCAATTGAACATCGGTCAACCGGTCACCGATGACAAAAGAATTAGCCAGATCGTAATCGCCGCTCAGGTAATGCGTTAACAAACCGGTGTTCGGTTTACGCGTATCGGCATTTTCGTGTGGAAAGGTACGGTCAATTAAAATTTCTTTAAATTGAATGCCCTCGCTGCCCAGAACACGTAAAAGCAGATTTTGAATGGGCCAGAAATCCTCTTCTGGAAAACTTTCCGTTCCAAGGCCATCCTGATTGGTCACCATAACCAGTTCAAAATCCAGTTCCCGGGCAATTTTCTTTAAGGATGAGATGGCATTAGGCAAAAAATCAAACTTTTCAAATGAATCGACCTGTTCGTCCTCAGGTTCTTTGATGATCGTCCCATCACGGTCAATAAATAAAACTCGTTTCACGGCACCTCCGCTGGTTGACTGGTTGAATGGTTTGAAAATGGTTAAAAGTATAAGGGTATAAGGGTGTAAGGGTGTAGAGTTTAAGAGTAGGGCAGTGCGGGGGGGTTAACGCTTGGTTTGCGATTGG
>JAGHBR010000106.1 GCA_021160885.1 Caldisericaceae bacterium | reverse complement strand
CGTTTAAGTGTACTAAATACTTCTGTTTTTTTACTTGAAGAGAACTTAAATATTAACGATCCGAAAACTAATGAATACCTGGAAAAGATTAATGATGAACTGGAAAGAATTCGCAAGATCATTATCGAGATTCCTGAGAAATTTCGGAGTAATTAAATGCAATCAGTGAACACAGAAAAACCAGCAGAAAATACGAAAACTCATCCCAAATGGAAGCATAATATTCTGGTCATTGAAGACGAACCTGAAGTCCGTGAAAGCTATATCGATATGTTTGATTTTTTGGGTTTCAAAGTCGATGTAGCCGAAAACGGCATGGCTGGCCTGGAAAAATTAAAGAAGAAACCTTATCAAATTGTTTTTACAGATTTAAACATGCCGGTCATGGATGGGCTACAAACCCTCCGCCTGATCAAGAAAAATTATCCGGATACAGAAGTCATTGTTATTACCGGCTTTGCCACCATCGAGAATGCCATTAAAGCAATGAAGCAGGGAGCATTCGACTATATTACCAAACCAGTCTCATTTGAACATGTACGAATTGTTCTTAATCGCTGCGTTCAAACCATTAATGCCAGACGTGAAAACCAACAATTAAAAGATTTAAATGATCGGTTACGTGAATTAAATGAAATCAAGAATAAATTTATTACTTTAACCAATCATGAATTGCGGACGCCTCTGGCCGTACTTAAAGGCTATTTTGATTTGCTCTCTATGGAGTTAAAAGAAATCCCAACCCCAGAATCGATAAATGAGTACATGGGTATTATTCAATCTACGATCAATGAGATGAGTGAAATGGTCGAAAACATGCATGATTTAAGTCTGCTAAATAATTACACTCAGCAATTAGCAAAAAAGAAATACAAAATTAATCAGCTCATTTTAGATATTTACAAAAAGATGAAATCCCTTTTTGAATTAAGAAAAATAGATTTTTCTTATCGACTGGATCCTCGCGATCCGCTTGTGTTGATCGATCCGCAAAAAATGGAAAAGGCTGTCAGGGAACTGGTGCAAAATGCTTTAAAGTACACCCCAGAAAACGGTAAAGTTCTACTACGCGTTAAATTAGATTTAAATAAAAATCTGGTCTATCTTTCCGTAGCAGACAACGGTATCGGAATTCCCCATGACAAATTAGGATTAATTTTCGAACCTTTTTACGAGGTTCAAAATGAAATGCATCATTCAAGTTCAAAAGTGGAATTTATGGGTTGTGGTATTGGCGTTGGGCTCTCGATGGTTAAAGAAATTACAGAAGCCCATGGTGCAGAACTAACAGTAGAAAGTACCCCCGGCAAAGGAAGTATTTTTACAATCATTTTAAAAGCAGTGGATTGATTAAAAAAAAGTCATTTTTTTAAATATCTTTACGCGCTCTTTAATCTCCTTCATGGTAAGATTTTCCAAGCGATTAAAGCTAAAATCTTCAACATTAAATGACGCAATAGTGCTACCATAAACCATAGCTTTTTTTAAAGTTGCCTGATCTATTTGTCCTGTTTTAGCAAGATATCCCATAAAACCGCCTGCAAAACTATCTCCGGCGCCAGTAGGATCAACCACTGAATCCAGGGGGAAAGCGGGCACAAAAAAGAATTCATTTTCATGATAAAGCATTGCGCCATGTTCACCTTTCTTAACAATTACACTTTTCGGCCCCATGGCTGGAATGGCTTTAGTTGCCTTAATAAGTCCCATTTCGCCGGTTAATTCTTTTGCTTCTTCATCATTCAAAACAATGATGTCAACTACCTTAAGCACTTCTTCCAGTTCTTTTCTTTTGCCACTGATCCAAAAATTCATGGTGTCCAACACAATTAATTTGGGATTGTTAATTTGATTTAATACATCTAATTGCAATTCAGGATCAATATTGGCTAAAAAGACAAATTCAGATTTTTTGTAATGTTCAGGGATTACTGGCTGAAAACGTTCAAAAACATTCAAGTAGGTAAACAGAGTTTCACGCCGGTTCATGTCGTCAAAATAGCGTCCTCCCCAGCGAAAGGTTTTGCCGCTTTCCATGTAAAGGCCGTCTAAATTAACACCTCTTTTTTTAAGGAACGAAATTTTGGACGCGTCAAAATCTGAACCGACAACACCGACCACGTTTACCGGAGAAAATAAACTGGCTGCAGCGCTAAAGTAAAGGGCTGAACCACCTAATGAATCTTCAACTTTGGTTGTTGGAGTTTCGATAGTATCGTAAGCAATAGAACCGACAACTAACAAGCTCATGTTTTCTCCTTTACATGTGTTCCGGGGCTGAAATGCCAAGAACTTTTAATCCGTTGGCAATGACAATTCTTACAGCATCAATCAAAGCAAGACGGGCCTGGCTCAAGGCCAAATCATCGCTGATGACACGGCACTCAGTGTAAAATTTATGAAACAGTGAGGCCAGCTCAAACAGGTAATTTACCACACGATGGGGTTCAAAATTAAGAGCCGCCATCTCAATGGTTTGCGGAAACTGCACCAAATGTTTAAGTAAATTTAGCTCTTCTTTGCTGTTTAGCAAGTTAAATTCTACTTTTGCTGCGCGTTCAATTTCACGCTCTGTGGCTAATTTCAGAATGCTGCAAATACGGGCATGGGCATATTGAATGTAAAAAACAGGATTTTCATCAGATTGCTTTTTAGCCAGCGTCAAGTCAAAGTTCAAATGCGAATTCATGCTGCGCATCAAAAAGAAATAACGCGTTACGTCCACGCCAACTTCATCCATCAGTTCATCCAGAGTGATGAAATTTGCCTTAC
Organism: Caldisericaceae bacterium; assembly: GCA_021160885.1. Classification (GTDB taxonomy): domain Bacteria; phylum Calditrichota; class Calditrichia; order Calditrichales; family Calditrichaceae; genus Caldithrix. The sequence continues at coordinate 2,459 of JAGHBR010000106.1, read as the reverse complement.
GTGTGGACATTTTTACTTTTTCTTCACCTTCATACAAAGTTACAAACTGATGAATTAAAACTTTAATTTTGTTGACGTCATAGCCTAAGGCTTTTACGGCTGCCAGCACATCGGGATAGGTAGCAATATGATCAGCGCCAAAAATGTCAATAATTAAATCAAACCCACGTTTAATCTTTTCAACATGGTAAGCAATATCGGGCAAGCGGTAGGTTGGTTCTCCAGTACTTTTGATAGTCACCCGATCCTGGTCAAAACCCAGTTTACTTGTCAAAAACCAGACAGCGCCATCCCGTTCTGCTACCAGGCCTTTTTCCCGCAACTGTTGCACTACCTGATCTATTTTGCCTTCATCGTACAATGACTTTTCGTTGTAAAAAACATCAAATTCAAAGCCAAGGCGTCGAATCGTTTTTTTAATATCGGCAAAAATGACTTGCTCGGCGAATTCTTTAAAATAAGTGACATCATTTTCATCTTTTAATGCATCGCCTTTTTCGTTGTAAATTTCTCTGGCAATATCAATAATGTATTGCCCCTGGTAGTAATCTTCAGGAAAGTCTACTTTCTGCCCGCAAAGTTCAAGGTAGCGCAGGCGAACGGAATCACCCAAAACTCGCATCTGGCGACCGGCATTGTTAAAATAGTATTCCCTCGTTACCTGGTAACCAATATTTTTAAGCAGACGGGCAATCGTATCGCCAAGCACCGCCCCACGGCCATGGCCGATAGTCAAAGGGCCTGTAGGATTTGCGCTAACAAATTCAATATTAGCCTTTTTACCCTGACCCAGAGACGATTTACCGTAGGCTTCTTTTTTCTCTAAAATTTCTGAAAGTTGAACGTACAAATTTTCATTAGAAGTAAAAAAATTGATAAAGCCAGGACCGGCAATTTCAATCTTCGAAATATACCGGTTGTCTAAAGTAATGAAATTTTTTATTTCTTCAGCGATTTGCCGGGGATTCTTTTTAAGATGGCGGGCAAGCTGCAAAGCAAGCGTAGAGGCATAATCGCCAAAGGCCTCTTCTTTTGGGCGTTCTAAAATAATTTCAATATTAGACAAATTGTGCTCGTCTAAAAAACGCTGTAATTCCTTTTTAATATATTCCTGAGATGTCATACTTCCTCTTCAGTAACTAATTCCATTTTAGCGTCGGCATAAAGGCGTTCAATGCCATAAAACTCCCGCGCTTCCGGATTAAAGATATGGACCACTACATCTACAAAATCCAACAACACCCAACGTAAATATTCATAACCTTCTTTGCTGTAGGGCTTAATGCCCTGCTTTGCTAATTCATCTTCAATGTGATCACTAATTGCTTTTATTTGCAGACTGGATTCGCCTGTCATGATAATAAAAAAATCGGTGTAATCCGTGATTTCTTTTAGATTAAGAATTGCAATTTGTTTGGCCTTTTTATCTAATGCCAGATCGGCAATTTTTTTTACCAGATCATCTGATGTCATTCACTTTTTCCTTTAAATATTTTCAACTGTTCAAAATCCTTACCGATAATCACGGTAATATCGGCAATTGGATTAGGATTGACGATGGTTTCTACCTGATCTCCGGAAAGCCCCATTTGTTTGGCTAACTCTTTTGCCTTTTCCCTGGTCTTTTCGGAGTTTACCTGGTCGATAACGCGTGTTTTCTTTACTTCGAAAAAGGGTTTACCATTCTTTAAGTAATTTCCGGTATTGACTACATCGTACTTTAAATCCATTAAACGATCGGCCAGAGTTTTGGCAATACCCTGCTGACCGCAACCATTCAAGATTTCAACCTGAATACTGGGCAGATATGTTTCCCTCTGTTGAGTGGGCTCTTCTGGTGTTGAACTCAAAGTCTGTTCATCAGCCGGTAACTGTGGTCTGACTTCCGTGTCTTCCGCGTTATTATTTTCTATCTGTGTTATTTTATCAAAGGCTGGCAATTTCGTTTTAAATGCCGGCCATAAATAAACATAAGCCACATACAAAAGTCCGATAAGGACAAGCACACTAATCAAAAATTTTAAACTTCCGCTATAAAATTTAGACTTTTTAGGAAACGTTTTTCTTTGTGTGCGAGCTGATTTTTTCTTTGAAATTGTTTGCGTACTTGTTCTTCTTCGATGTCTCAATTTATTTCCCTGTTATTGTTTTCAGTTTTTCTGAACGTGCGGAATTTAAGGAAAATACGACTACAAATCTAATATTTTTAATACTGTTAATTGCATTGGTTCTTTTTCCTGATGGTAAACGGTTGCATTGTTACGTGAGAATGACAGGAAATGCCTTGCGCCTACTTTGTCACTTATTAATTTTTTACTTTTACCCCTGCTCCCTGTTCTAAACATACAATTAGTGAAATATTATCCGACTGACCAGAAAGTTCTGTGAAAATCAATGGTACAAAAATCTTCAGTGAATTTCTGTGCACTTCGTTGACCAACTGCTGTTATAGTTTTACT
>JAGHBR010000012.1 GCA_021160885.1 Caldisericaceae bacterium | reverse complement strand
TTTAATGTCACAAAATTCAGACAATCGAATCCTCAAGAAAATTTATATCACGGGTATTAATATTAATTTTAATATTAAAAAGCAATTGAAAACGGTAGACATTAATCATGACCCTTTACCAGATCTGCTCTTATTTGATGACACTCAGTTACTTCTGTTAATTAATTCCTCCCAGGTCACCGATATTAATTTTTATGTTGGCGAAGGGACTTTTAACAATGAAAATATTAAAGATGTCATCCCCTACAATGAAGATAATAACAGCGAAACTGATTTATTGATTTTAAATAATGATATTTCCGTCATTAAAAACATTACAGAAAATTTGATCGATCCAACCAATCACACCGTTTTATTTTCCAATGTCCCAAACGTTTCTAAAGTCCAAATCGGTGATATTGATGGGGATTTAGTCTCTGATCTGGTATTTCTTGACAATGGGGCGATATTGTCGCGCCTGGGGGATCCACAATTTGGTCTGACTGGTTCCTATTCATTGGATACATTGGCGATTAGTGATTACTCTGATTTTACACTCGCTGATTTGGATAATAATCCACCGCTGGAAATTGTTTGTCTTGGCAGCCAAAATGTAGAGGCAATCTCTTATCTGCAACAGTATTTTGATGAAACGAATTTTATTCGGACTCTGTTCTATTTTAATAATATTAATCAATTTGAAACTTTTATGGCAATCGACGATTTTGGCGGCGATCCTTTTTATGATTACAACAAAGTTTTAGATATTGGGTTCTTAAAATCTGACAGTCTGTTTATTTTCCAGAATGCGACTGTTAACCCCAATGAATTAATCTTTTCTGAAATACCAGTTTTCCAAACAGAGCTTTTTCAATCCTTTGATCAATTTTTTACAGTGGATTACGAAGCCGACGGTTTACCTGAAATAGCCTTAGTAGACCGTTTTGCGGGCCGTTTAAATTTCTGGCAAAAAAGCATGTCATGGATGCCCATGATCACGGTTGATTCTGTGCAAAAATCCAGGGTACAACTTTCGTGGACCTCTTTCCCTGAAGAATTTGGTACTCTTAATTTTTATGAATTAGAAAAGAGCAGAGATCCTTATTTCGAAGACCGGGTGGAAATCATTGATGTTAATGATACAATCTTTATCGATCATGATGTCTGGTCCTTTGAGGATTACTGGTATCGAGTCCGGGCAGTGTACAATGATGGGCAATTTTCCGAAATTTCCGATCCTGTACGCGTACAAATTTACCGGGAAATCAGTGGAAATGTAACGGGCGTTTTAGCTGACACAACATTACCGTACATGGTAATCGGCGATTTATTTGTTCCTCGAGTAGATTCCCTGATAATTTTAAATGGTGTACAATTGGCATTTAGGGAAAATACAGGGATGGAAGTTTATGGGACGCTATCCATTAGAGGTAACAATGATGAAGAAATGGTAAACTTTTTTGAGAGAGATTCTATATGGAGAGGGATTCGGCTTTACCAGAATCCGGATACGGCATATTTTGAATGGTTTTCGATTCATGGCGCTAAAATCGGCCTGTTGGCTAATGAACGCCCAATCAAAATACATCTGGGAGGCATTGTTGGTTGTGAAACTGCCATGCAGGTTGAACAACTTGATTTTTGGATGGAAAATATTCTGATCGACAGCGTGTTCGGAGGAATTCAAAGTGGTGGCATGGTCAATGGTTTTATTAAGAATATTGATATTTTACATGCCAAGGATTTTAGTGTTTTAGCTAGCGGAGTGTCAACTGATTTAAGGATTAAAAATGCCATTATCTGGCATAACTTGGGCCCTGTTACTGCGGCCGATAGCGCCAAGATTTTTATTGACTATTCTACAGTAGATAATATTGGAACCCGCGTTTTTGCCCAGCACATTTCCAAATTGCCCCCGTTGTTTTTAGAGAATCTTGAGAACGAACAGTTTCAGCTTGATCCCATGTCCCCAACGATCGATGCCGGGGACCCAAATGATCCTTTTGATCTAGAACCGCAACCAAATGGCGGCAGGATTAATCAGGGAACCTTAGGCAATACACCGCTGGCCACGCCCAGCCTACAACCAAGAATTGATGCCAAGTTAATTAAAAAAGATTTAAAAGCATTTGCTACGGGCCTGGACTCAACAACTTTGTTCATTAAAAACCGGGGATTTGTTGAATTAAATGTTGATAGTCTGGTTTTCAAAAAGGCCAGATTTGACTCTATATTTAACCTGGAAATGCAGGACAATTTTACCGTAGCGCCACAGGATAGTATTCCGTTAAAACTTTGGTTTAAACCGCCGCATAGAGGTACTTTTTTAGATAGTCTGGTAATTGTTTGCAACGACCCGCATTTATTATTCGGCAGATATGTATTAGCAGTTCGGGGCACAGGCTTAAATTCCAAGCCTGTACTTTTAAACGAACCGCTTACGGTAGCTTTTGTCGATAGTTTGTATCGGTTTAAACCACAATTCTTCGATTTGGATGGTGATTCGGTTTTAACCCAATCAGTACTTCTGCCGGATTGGCTAAAACTTACATCAAATGGTGAATTGACAGGTACGCCGGCGCTGTCCGATACCGGAAAGCATTTGGTCCGCTTGCTGTTTGATGACCAACATGGCGGCATTGATAGCTTGAAATATGTGATTCAAGTTCTCGATTTAACTCATCCCGTTTCAATCATTCCGGTAATAAAGGCCTTTCCATTAGGCGGCCCGCTAAGTAAGCAATCTGCTATTAATATCATTGTTACGGTTTTTGATTCAACACAAAACAAGTTAACGGATGCCAGCAAAACGTATCATTTTTCAGGTCAGCTTTTTAAAGAAGGCCAGCCCGAACCGCTGGAACAGATTGACACCAGTGGAATCCGGAATTTTGCTTTTTACCCGCTTTTAGATGGTGATTACAAATTTATTCTAACGGCCAGTAAAATTTTAGTTGCTGGTCAACAGGTAGAAGCCAAAACAGAGATTCCTTTTAGAATAAAAGCCTCACAAAAAAGTTTTGCCCGTTTCAGATGGCACATGATTTCCTATCCCAGACAGCAAGAATTAAATTGGGCAGCTTTTGAGTATGCAGATTCTGCGGCTGTTTTGTACAGGTGGGATGCCAATGAGAAAAAATACTTCCCGATTACGAGGGATGAAACGATCGAGCCTGGTTGGGCTTTTTGGCTGATGCCCTTAAGGAACATTACGTTTGATCTTAATACGTTACACATTGCTACAGCGGAGCAACAAACATCTTTAAAAATAAATTTGAAAAAGGGCTGGAATCAAATCGGTTTACCCTGGCCTTACTACAAACGATGGATAAACATGAGATTTGCGCAAGGCAATTCCGCCTCACAGCTAAATATCAATCAGGCTATTTCCGATAGTTTGATTCAACCAGCAGCCTTCTGGTTTGAACAGAGTGATGAATTTATTGGATATCATGTCGAACTGTTTGATTCTACTACTTATGCTAAACCATGGGTCGGGTACTGGCTTTATGCCAATACAGAAGTTTCTGTGTTTGTGGATAACACGCCCGAATTTCCTTTTGAATTGACAGGTATAACATCCTCAACTGCCAAACTGGCTAAAATAGCAAACAACCACAATGACTGGTTGCTCAATTTTTCGTTGCAAAGCGAAAAATTAAAAGATGATTTTACCATGGTAGGACTTAGTAATCTTCCCTCTAAACCAATTTTAGAGCCGCCTGTTTTTAATGAATTTACTTCACTTGCAGTTACAGAAGGAGAGCAAAGCTATTGTCGGTTGTTAAAACCATGGTTCGATGATAATAAAACTTATGCCTATTGGGATTTAACCGTTACAACCAGCGCCATTGAAAAGGAACATCGTTTAAGCTGGCAACAACTTGCCGGGCAAAATAAGGATTTATTTGCCTATCTTGTTGATCTGGACCATGAGACAATGATTAAATTATGGGAGAAAAATGATTACGTCTTTACCCCGGAAACGAATATTTACCACTTTAGACTTTATGTCAGCAACGACCAGAATTTTAAACCATCGATCATTCCGTTGCAATACAGCCTGGCTCAGAATTTCCCCAATCCGTTCAATCCAACGACAACCATAAAAATAGGTGTTCCCGAAACCGGTTCTAAAGATAGGATATCGGTTCGCGTTTATGATGTATTGGGCAAAGAAATCCGCGTTTTATTTGATGGGCATCTGCCAGCAGGTTTCCACAAATTTGAATGGGATGGTACCAATGCCACTGGAGAAGCGGTCGCTTCGGGAATCTATTTTTATCAATTGCGGGCTGGTCAGGTGTCGATTATGAAGAAAATGGTTTTACTGAGATGATGCGATAAACTGCTAATAAACTGCAAAATAAGAAACATTTTAAAAAAAGGGATTCTCTAAACCTGTCATTCTGCACTCGATGCGGAACCTAATATTTACAATAACTTATAGATTCCCGCCTGTGCGGGAATGACATTCTTAATGATTTTTTCAAAGTGGTCTCTATAAGAAATTTTTAGTTTAAAACCATTCTTCATCAGCCTGTTGTTGTCGGTAGTGCGTAAGTGGGGATTTATCTTGTTCCAGATTTTTCTTTTAAAATCAAGGCTATTCAAATATGACTTCAACAGGTGATGATATTCATAATCCAATGGCGATGGGGCTGTTTTTTTAAATGTCACTTCATAAAAAATTTGTAAATTTTTAGATTTTTGTTAGATTTTGAATTACTTAGTTGGGAAAACTAACTAATAAAGGGAAAACCCTATGGGACAATTGCGTAGATTTAAAGAAAGCGATATCATACCTTTATTAAATTTTTGTAATCGCAACATGGCCTTCGATCAATTTACCGAACCATTACTACGTGAAAAAATCCTTGAAGATCCGGACTATTCACCGGAAAATGTTTTGATCTATCAGGAAGATGATCAAATTTTAGGCTTTATTGATGGGGTAACCAGAGAGATTAATAATGAAAAAATAGGTTATGTTAAGCTAATGGTAGTAGAAAAGAAATATCGCCGGCAGGGGATAGGCACACAACTTTACCAGGAGCTGGAGAACCGTTTTAAAAAATTAGGCATGCAAAAAGTTCGCGTTTACGATGTGCCATTCAATTATTTTATGCCGGGCATTGATCCACGCTACACACCCGCTTTGGCCTTTTTCGAAGTGCAGGGCTTTAAAAGATTTGCCGATACCTCTAATATGGTCGTTGATTTAACAAATCAATCTTTTGAGACAAAAGAGCAGGAAAAAGAATTATTGGGTCAGGGGATTACCATAAAGAGAGCGGATTACCAGGATCGCGATGAATTGCTGTCCTTTATCGAAGAATATTTCCCATTATGGCGTTATGAAGTTATGAATGCTTACAATTCCATCCCCATTGCCATTCATATTGCTTTAGTTGGTGATAAGATAAAGGCTTTTTCAGCGCATAATGGAAATAATTTTGGCACCGGCTGGTTTGGGCCCATGGGCACCCATCCTGATTTGCGAGGAAAGGGAATTGGCAGCATTTTGCTGAAACGTTGTTTAAGAGATATGCAGAATTGGGGGTTGGAAAAATCAATTATTCCCTGGGTCGGTCCCATTCGTTTTTATTCCTATTACGTTAATGCTGTCGTCGATCGTGTATTCTGGCGCTACGAGAAAAAAGTATAATTTCAATGTAAAAAGCTTTTAATTTGTAATTTCGAGAAGAATGGGTTCTCGAAATCCTTTTTGTAAAAGTTTTAAGATTTTTTATCACGATCGATCAGGATTCAAAATGACACAACATTGTTTTGAGAGTTTCATTAAATATAAATTAGAAATTTTACTTAAAATTTAGTACATTTATTGATCTTTTTGAAGAATCTGGGGTTTAGCGCATCGTATCCATGAAAAACTTAAAAATCGGGCTGGTACTTGGCGGTGGCGGAGCACGGGGACTTGCCCATATTGGTGTTATCAAAGGATTGTTGAAACACAATATTCCTCTTCATTGTGTTACCGGGGCCAGCATGGGCGCAATTGTGGGCGCAGCCTTTTGCCTGTTAATGGACATCGAGAAGGTGGAACAAAACTTTAAGCACTTTATCTTTAGCGATAAATTCGTAAAACTGAAAGGCGAATCTGTTGATTTGAACTCTACCGAACAACCTGAAGGTTTTTTCCATTATCTAACAAATATTGTTAAAAGAAGAATCGTAATTAATTTAGCTATTAACCGTCGCGGACTGGTTGACTCTGACAGATTAGCCACAGCTATTCAAAGCTTGATTCCAAAAGTTAAAATTGAACACACACATCTCCCTTTTGCCTGCAGCGCCTTAAATCTGGTTACAGGCCAGGAACAAATTTTTATCAGGGGAGATTTGCACAGCGCCTTATTGGCTAGTTCATCCGTTCCAGGCTATTTGCCACCTGCTAAAATGGATGGCCATGAATTTGTTGATGGGGCGGTGATCGATAGTTTTCCGATTGAAGCCTGTAAGGAATTAGGAGCCGATTTTACCATTGTTTGTGATGTTTCACCTGAACTAGAGACGCAAAGCAAGTTTGATAATCTTATTCAGGTCTTTATCCGTTCCTATCGGGCAGTGGTAAAAAGATTAAATAATGAAAATTTAAAAAAGGCAGATTTTTTAATCAGACCTCAACTGGCTGATAGAAGTTGGACAGATTTTGAAGCCATTGAATTTTTTATTCAACAGGGCGAAATTGCCGTCGAACAAAATATTGATTTGCTAAAAGAAAAGATCAAGGGAAAATCGGGCTGGAGTTATTTAATCAAGAAAAAATTTTCCCCTGAGAAAACAAGAGTATGAAACGTGCAATTGTAATTATCATTGATGGTGTCGGGATTGGCGAATTACCGGATGCGCATTTGTACCACGATAATGGGAGTAATACACTGGCCAATTTGGCTCACTATTTTAAAGGAATAAGACTGCCCAATTTAGAAAAATTAGGACTGGGTAAAATCCATCCTATTGAAGGGCTGGAAAGTAACTTGCAAGCTCAGGCTAATTATGGCAAAATGGCCGAAGTTTCACCGGGTAAAGATTCTACCACCGGTCACTGGGAATTAGCCGGTCTGATTTTAAATAAACCGTTTCCGGTGTATCCAAATGGTTTTCCTGATGATATTATTGAAGAGTTTACCAAAAGAACCGGATATAAAGTAATAGGCAATAAACCAGCTTCTGGCACAGAAATCATTAAAGAATTGGGAGAGGAACATTTAAAAACCGGCAAGTTAATTGTTTACACATCAGCTGATTCGGTTTTCCAGATTGCTGCGCATCAGGATGTGGTACCTCTTGAAAAATTGTACCAGATCTGTAAAATAGCTCGCGAAATGTTAACCGGTAAACACGCCGTTGCAAGAGTTATTGCAAGGCCTTTTGTAGGCGCCTCCGCCGAAAATTTTACCAGAACACCTTATCGCCGGGATTTTTCGGTTAAGCCGTTTGGTAGAACGATTTTGCAAATTTTAATGGAGCAAGGCTGGCCTACGGTTGCCATTGGCAAAATCGATGATCTTTATGCCCATGCCGGAATTCAAAAAACAATCAAAACAAAAAACAATCAACAGGTAATGCAAGCCATTTTAAAGGAACTTAATGAAACCAGGGCTGGTTTAATCATGGCAAATCTGGTGGATTTTGATATGCTATGGGGGCATCGCAACGATCCGGAAGGCTTTTATCGGGGCTTGCGGGAGTTTGATGGCTGGCTTCCTGAATTGGAAAAAGCGTTGGAAAAAGATGATCTGGTATTCATTACAGCAGATCATGGTAACGATCCCACAACACCAAGTACCGATCATTCAAGAGAATATGTCCCTTTACTGGTCTTTGGGCCGCGATTTAAGCAAAATGTTGATTTAGGTACTCGGGAAACGTTTGCCGATGTACAGGCCACATTAAGCGAATTTTTTGAAGTAAGCGGCACCGGGCAGGGAAAAAGTTTTCTGTCCCAAATCAAATAATTTTAAATCAAATAAAAGATGAAGTTTGTAAACAAAAGTTTATGGCAAGGATTTAGAAAAAAACTTGTTAAAACAATTCAGTATGCCTGCCAAAAATCAGAAAAATTTTCGAAACAAAGTAAGGTGAGAATTAATGAAATAGGAATTAAAAAGGAACTTGAAGAAAAATTGCTGGATTTGGGTGGGTACGTTTACAAAAAAGCAAGCGAAGATAATAATTTAAATTTTGAACAAGATTTAATCTTAAAGCATTTAATAGAGCAGATTAAAGTGTTAGAAAATGAATTAAGGCAACTGGAAATAGCCGAGAATAAAAAGTAATCAAATTTAATCAATGGAAATGAAGTTTTTACCAATTAAAAAATGTTAGACATTTTTTAAAAGTTTAACCAATAAAATGGGGTAGGTTAAGTGAGCGATTTTTTTATCAGCAAAAATCAGTCATTGGAGAATTATTTACGCGAGATCGGGGAAGTTCCTTTGTTAACGCCCGACGAAGAGATTGAGCTTGCCAAGCGTATTAAACAGGGCGATCAACGCGCTTTGAAGAAATTGGTGAGCGCCAATTTACGTTTTGTTGTAAGCGTAGCTAAATCGTATCAAAATTATGGTCTTTCGCTCGAAGATTTAATCAATGAAGGTAACTTAGGCTTAATGAAGGCTGCTTATCGTTTTGATGAAACGCGCGGATTTAAATTTATTTCGTACGCTGTGTGGTGGATTAAACAATCCATTTTGCAGGCGATTGCCGAACAATCACGTCTGGTTCGTTTGCCTTTAAATCGGGTTGGTACATTAACTAAAATTGGCAAAGTTTACAGTCAGTTAGAGCAGGAATATGAACGGGAACCGACTCCGGAAGAAATAGCCAATGTTCTGGAAGTGGATTCTGGAGATATTACCGACACGATTAAAATGGCCACGCGTTCGGTTTCGATGGATTCGCCATTACAGAAAAACAGTGACAGTCGATTGATTGATATTATTCAGAACCAACAAGACCCTGAACCAGATGCAGAGGTTATGGGCGAGTCGTTAAAAGAAGAGGTCAATTACATTTTATCAACACTTACGGCGCGCGAAGCGAGGATTTTAAAACTCTATTTCGGATTAGATGGCGAAAAACCACATACACTGGAAGAAATTGGTGTAAAATTTAAGCTAACTCGCGAACGCGTGCGTCAGATTAAGGAAAAAGCATTAAGACGTTTACGTCATAGCTCAAGAAGTAAAGTTTTGCGCTATTATTTAGGATAAAAAGGATTTTTTCTGAATTTTAATAACTCTGCTTGCGAGCAGAGTTTTTTTTTTATATATTTTGATCTGAATCACAAGTACTGTGTGGATGGATTTAATCAATATTCAGGGGCCCTTATTATGAACGATGAATCTCGTATCATCTTTATCTCTCGTGACCAACGTAAAGTAAAAGAAATTAAAATTTCCCGCTGGAAACTTTTAACTTTCATTTCCTTGTTTTTAATCATCTTCCTGATAGTCGGTAAAATAGGAATGGATTTTTTAATTGATTTTAGCCTGAACAGTGAAATGAAACGGTTGAGTCGTACTAACCTGGTATTGCAGAACCGACTTGTGGAGATGAGTAAAAAGTATAATCAATTAACTCAGCAAATCGCTAAAATTGCTGAAACGGATGACCAGTTGCGTATGGTTTTAGGATTGCCAAAACTAAATGAAGATATTCGTAAGGTAGGTATTGGTGGTTCTGATTACAATTATGAATTGTTGGACCAGGTTAGTGGTTTTGAATCAAAAGTTGATTTGTCTTCTACCCTAAAAAAGATTAATGAACTGGAACGTGAAGTAAAACTGGAAATGGAAAGTTATCAAACTCTATTAAATACTTTTTATAAAAAGCAGGATTCTGTGAAATATCTGCCCGCTTTACGTCCGGTAATCCATGGCGTTATTTCCAGCGGTTTTGGTAAGCGTTTTCACCCCATTTACAGGGTTATCCGTTTTCACGAAGGGGTAGATTTCAGCGCACCTACTCATACGCCTGTTTATGCCCCGGCAGATGGCATTGTTAAATTTACTGGTTACAATGGCGGTTACGGCAAAATGATTATGATAGATCATAAGTACGGCTTTAAGACGCGCTATGGACATCTTAGCAAAATTTTGGTTCGTCGCGGGCAACGTGTGAAACGTGGGGAAAAAATAGGCGAGGTGGGAAACACCGGCATTAGTACAGCTCCCCATTTGCATTATGAGGTTTTACTGCACGGTCGGCATTTAGATCCTGAGCTATTTTTCTTTGATGATCCGACTTTGAATCAGATGGTTGTAGCCAAGACTAATTAAATAGCATCCTCAATTTCGGTAGAATGCGATGCTTAAAATAAAACAAATTTTGTTTTCATTAAAGCAAGGATTTATCATCCTTGCTTTTTTTAATTCTCTTTTTTCGCAAGAAATCCATCTTCTGTTTACCGGCGATGTACAGCTGGTCCATCACTTTGAGGATTTTGTGCAAAACCGTTACGATTACCCTTTTTCCAGAATTCCCTGGTTTAAAGAAGCGGATCTTAGTATCATTAATTTAGAAGCGCCTTTTACTACGGCTGAGGTATCGGTTGACAAACCTTATGTATTCAAAGCCAGGCCCGACTACATTAATATTTTAAAGGAAAGTAAAATTGGCCTGGTTAATCTGGCCAATAATCATATCTATGATTATGGTAAAGAGGGATTGTTGCAAACCATACAAATACTGGAACAAAATCATATTCCTTACATCGGGGCAGGACGCAATATAAATGATGCAAGAAGTCCGGCCATTTTTAAGATCAAGGGTTTAAAGTTTGCCTTTTTAGGATATTACGGACTTTCGGAACATGAAGAATCCCATCCCGCATCCGAAACAGAGCCTGGTACCGCATTGAGAAATCTTAAATTTATTAAAGAAGACATCAGCAAGCTTAAGGGTAAAGTAGATTTTATTACAGTAATTTTTCACTGGGGACAGGAAAAGAAAAACATGCCGGAAAAAGACCAGATCTGGTTTGCCCATCGCGTAATTGATTATGGCGCTAATCTCATCGTCGGTCATCATCCGCATGTGCTGCAAG
>JAGHBR010000502.1 GCA_021160885.1 Caldisericaceae bacterium | reverse complement strand
TATCAGAAGTCAGTTACAGGTGGGTCAATTTTAGGTTACCAAAACTATCAATGGAACTGAAAATCGGTCTTGACATTGGGTCCACTATAATCCATTAATACATATTTGGCATAAATTAAGTTTCCAATGCAGAAATGAGCAGGTTTTCGCAGGGTCAAAAATTCCGTTGCCTCTGGAGAAACAGGCTTTGCATTTCACAGGAAGGCGTAAAAATTACGAAAAAAGGCCATTTCAGGATGGGAACAAAGCAAAGGAGTGATTATGAGCAAATCAAAATTTTTTTTGGAAAAAGTGCTGGTGGGGGTCTTTTGCGCTGTTTTCCTGATGGGGAGCGCCATTACCGTCATGGGTGCCCCAAAAAAGCCGAAAAAAGACAAGACAGAGATCGCCGCTGCTTCTGAGGAACCTGCAACAGGGAGTATGACAATTGTCCTTGAACCGGCTAATGCTCAAAGGGAGGTTGGAGGCAAAGTTCGTGTTCATATTTATGCGGATAATGCAGATACTCTTATTTCCATGGGAGTCCAGGTCTCTTTTGACCCTGCAATTCTCCAGGTAGTCGACGCAAAAAAATATGAAGTTTTTGAGGACGGTTGGGTTATGGATGCTGATGGGAGTGATGCAACAACGGACGATCAGTATACCACACCGGCAGTTGAAATTGATAACATCAATGGCACGGTAACCATGATCGGCGGGCGTTTAATAGGTTCTTCAACTGAGGGGCTGTCTGGAAAGGTCTTGCTGGGCTTGGTTGTCTTTGAGGCCATTACCAACGGTACCAGTAACCTGAATGTTGACCTGGGCAAATATCATCCAAATGATCCTGCCGATACCTTTAATAATTTCGTCACGGTTGGAGGTACGGTAGACGAACCGACAAATGTTCCTGGCGATTTGGGGATGATTTGTGTGGTTTCAGAATTAGCATGCGAAGGAGATGTAAATGGAGATGGTGTTGTTAATCCTTTAGATGCTTTTATTTTTAAAAATGCGTTTCCTTCAGCCTTTGGTGAAAGTAATTACAATTCTATATGCGACTTAAATGGTGATGGTGCAATAAATCCATTAGATGCTTTTATATTTAAGACAGATTTTCCTAGAAGCAACTGCCCATCTTGTCAATAACAACTATGAGAATAAGGAGATGAAGATGTTTAAACATTTATTTAACAACGTAATTATTGTATTCGCAATATTAGCTGCATTAGTATTTTTTAATGCTACAAGTCAGGCTGCACCTGTACTTTCAATGGCTCTTTCAGGTCAATCCGCTACTAATGATGATTTTTATCATGCGGTTGTTCCCCTTGAAACCTTTACCATTGACATTTATTTTGACTTGCCAACTACTGAATACCCTTCAGGCGAAGTCAAAGGCTTGTTTGGAGTGAATTTTAATCTTGGTTTCGATTCTGATTATTTTCAAGTTGAAGGCACATCATATAACGGGACAGCGTTTGAAGACTCCTCTTTCACCAAAATTACTGTAAAGTCCAACTACATAAGTTTTGGTTTACTTGATAATTTGGGTGATGGTCCAGATGATCAATTTTTAATGGGAAGTGTAACTTTTAGTGCTAAAGACAAGTTAGGTACAACATTATTAATAATAAGCGATCCTAATCCATCCATTGGGTATGATTTTATGACCCAAACTGGGGGTAGCTTAGACCCAATAGTATCTTTTAAAACCGGTGAAATAAGCGTCGTTCCCATCCCCGGTGCTTTGTGGCTTCTCGGCTCAGGTCTGATCGGGATGGTTGGGGTAAGAAGGAAGCTGGGCAAGTCTTAGGGAGCTTACAGAAAATAATCTACACATCCTGCTTGTCCTTTTGTCCGTCTTCTACGTTGCGGTAACAGTTGTATAGTTCACTATGCAACTGTTACCACGCCTTGAAGACGAACAAAAATTCTGCACGATATGCGTAGATTATTTCCTTCCAGTTCCCTTAAATGTAGTCAAGTGGTTGAAGAGTTAATTCACGCAAAGATACGCATGAATTTTATAAGGTTCTTATTTAAATAAGCTCGAGGGGTTTTCTGATTGTGTTGCATGGACTCACCACTTTGCGGTTCCGGTTTTCGGCAGCGGCTTGGTCGGGCTGACCAGTGTAAGGTATAAAATAAAAAAAGCTTTGTTTTATGAACCTCTGTACTAAATAAATGAAACGTTTTGGCCTGATAATAGTTTTTTTGTCTGCCCTTACAGGCATAATTCCTTTTGCCGGAAAACCTGTTGCAGGGCTGGCGATTCAACAATGTTTTGCCGCTTTAACTCCTACCATTCGTATGATTTACCAAAGTGGCATGAGCAAACCTTCATCCACAGTGGGGGCAGATGCGCGGGGAGGCATTAAAAAAACTGCGGGATGTGATATTGTTTCACTGGCTCTTGAACATCGAAAAGAAAATGGATTTGATATTCTCGAGCTGTCAGGCGACGAATACGAACTTTATGCTGAAAAAGCGGGTGACCCGTTACTACCGGCAAAGATTGTTTATATATGGGTGCCGCCAGGGTCAAAAGTAGAAGACGTAAATGTTAAAATTCTTCAGAAAAAAACCCTCAAACAACCATTTGAAATATTTCCCAAACAGCCTGAATTTCCGGCATCGCTTGATGTTAAGAAAAGTCTTCTCCCCCTTCGTCCAGATTTAGTGGGTTCAGACCAGCCGTTTCCGGAATCTCCGGTGCAATTTATTGAAACTGCCACGCTCCGGGGGCACAGCATGCTTGTGTTTCGGGTTCTGCCCCTTCAGTATATTCCTGCCACAGGCTCAGTTATCGTGAATGAGCGTTTTGAATGGCAATTTGATTTAACTCCCGGACAGCTCCACACACTCAAATATAAAAAACAGTCGCCCGAATTTGAAAAAATGCTGGACCGGACGGTAATAAACTATCAGGATGTAGAAGAATCATCTGCTCTCACGCCCCAACCCGGTGAAACCTTCATGGGTACGGATCAAGCTTCTTTGGACACAGACTGTGACTATCTTATTATGTAAATATTCGGCTTTGTTTTTTTATTGTTATCTCAATGTGTTATAAAATAAATCTTACACCGAATACTAATACCTGTTTTTTTGAGCATAAAAGGGTAACCACTATAACCAATTGAATTAGTT
>JAGHBR010000469.1 GCA_021160885.1 Caldisericaceae bacterium | reverse complement strand
CCCCTATTTTTCAAGAGTTTCTTTACAAATGAACCGGTCTTTTCGCTTGACACATTTTTCAGAAGATTGTAAGTTTTTTAAACTTCAGAAGGAGAAAATATGCTTAAAAGATTTACCATTATCTTTTTGTTTACACTTACTTCAAATCTCATCGGTCAGGATTTGTTGAGCAAAGCGCTTGAGGCATTTGGTAACAATCAATTTCAGGAAGCGCAGGTTTCCATAAACAACTATTTGCAGAAACATCCGCAGGATGCCATGGCTTTCAACTGGTTAGGCCAAATTCAGCTGGCTATGCAAAATTTCCCGCAAGCGGTGGATGCCTTTAACCAGGCGCACAAACTGTCTCCCGACGATGCATCTATTACCTTGAACCTGGCTCGTGCCCTGGAAAAGAACGGTCAAACGTCAGAAGCCATTCAACTTTTGAAAACGCTTTCGGCATCCGATAATTTGGCTTTTGTCGTCAAACAATTATTGGCCAGCCTCTATTTTGATCAGGGGCAATATGACCAGGCTTTTACAATCTACCAAAGGTTGGCAGAAAAGCGACAGGAAAACAGCTATTATTTTAAGCAGGCCGGTCGCTGTGCACTCAAATTAACTGCCTTGCCCGAGGCAGAAACTTATTTGCAAAAGGCATTGCAATTAAATAATAAGGATAATGATCTTTACATTTTATTGTTCAACCTTTACAAAAATCAACAAAAATGGCCACAGGCTTTACAGATTGTGCAGCAGGGCTTGATTCAATTCCCACAGGATGCGCGTCTGTTACTGGCAGCCGGTGATAGCTATTTTGCCGTCAAGAAGTACTATCAGGCTATTGCGCATTATCAAAAAGCACGACAGCAGGGTGATTCCAGCGCTTATCTTTACAAAAAATTGGGTGCGGCTTATTACTATGCCAACGATTATTCTTCTGCATTACTGGCTTTAAAAAAATCCATTAAAAAGGACAACAAAGATCCGATCAGTTTTTATTTTTTAGGTCTGGTGCAAAAGGAATTAAGCCTGAATGACAAAGCGATAGGCAGCTTTCAAAAAGCTATTGCACTCAGCCTGCCCGGCTATTTGCCCGATGTGTATTTCCATTTAGCCGATGCCTTTCAGAAAAAGAAACAATACGCATCGGCCATTAATTTTTACAAAAAAGTACTGGAAACCGACACTACTCGTGTGATGCCCCTCTTTTACCTGGCCACCATTTACGATGCCTACTACAAAGACCGACAGATTCCGCTAAAATATTATCAGAAATTTTTAGAACGGGCAGATGCCTCAATTCCGGAAAGATACAAGACATTTGCACTGGAACGCATGGAAAAAATACGTGAGCAACTCCATTTTCAAAAGGGTCGCAAAAACAACAAGGGACAATAAGATGAAAAAAGCTGTTTTGATATTGGTTTTGACTGTTTTTTCTTTAGGGTTCAGCCATGATTGGTTGACTCAGATTAAAGGGCAAATTGAACAGTGCCAGAATTTGAAGCAGGTGGACAGTTTGCTGCAGGTATTTGAACAACAACTGCAAAAGGAACCGCAAAAATTATTGCAGTTTTACACTTCGTTAATGAGCATGGCCTACAAGGTTCGCGAACGCGAAATTCGGACTTTGCCAAAAGATGATCAGGAAAAGATGATTACTCTGGTAAAAAAGATTGAACAACACTATTCCAGGCTGGGAAATATGGTGACTACCAGGGCTGCTGAGCTCTGTAAGAAGATCGATAAAGATTCGCTGGATGAGGAATTAAGGGGCTTTTGCAAAGGATTTGAATTTTATGAAAAACTTTTGCGTTTTCAGAAAGAGCTGCGCTCCAAACCGAGACCGGATTTTTCTTTTGTTGATGTTAATGGCAAAAAGCATCGCCTTTATGATTTTAAAGGTAAGTATGTTTTGTTGCATTTCTGGAATTTGCACAGTTCGCCCTGCATAGAAGAAGCGCCTTATTTAAGCCAGGCGCAGGAAAAGTATGGTCCAAAAGGGCTGGTGATTATTAATATTCATGTTACGGTCGGGCATCCGGATGAGCAGTGGGAGCAGGAGGCTTTATTAAATTTTGTTCAGGAAACCGAAATGCCAGGAATTCAGGTAGCCGGTAAACAGGCCTTGCAAATAAAAGAACAATATTTCGTCAGGAATTTCCCCACGCTTTTTTTGTTGAACCCGGAAGGCTATGTCATTAAACCTGAGCCAGGAACCAGACGATCCGCCTCTGAGTTGCAGGGGGCAAATTTATTAAAGGCTCTGGCGGAAGTGATAAAGTAATTTTTTTGCCACAGATTGACACAGATTAAGTAACAAAGTTCTTGTTACAAATCATTTGTTACTTATTTCTGCATTAAGAGTAATGCAAGACGAAATCTTTGGCTGGCGCTTAACTGGAAGAAAAGTCAGTCGATGGTTTTAAACTGATAACTTTTACAACTATTTAATTGTTCTTCCGGTTTTTATAGTTTAACCAAATTTTTTTTCAGCCATTTTTGAATGCTCTGATAGTTGGGAAACTGTTTTTCCCGTTGTTTAAAAACAGGCGGGTGAATTTGTCGCCGGCCGTTTACCTTTTGTACGGGGATGGCCATGTGTAGCATTTCGTGGTAAAGCAAAAATTTGACCACCTCAGGCGGTACCTTTTTGGAATCAAGAATGCGGCTGATGACCAGCAGATTTTTTTCTTTGGAATAAAATCCCAGACGACGGTAACTTTTGCGCAAACTCCAGCCTAAAATTGGCTTTTTCAATTGGTTTGCAAAATAGGTTTCGTTAAGTTGCTCAAAAAGCGCTTCAAGGTCAAAAAGTTTCCTGTTGCCTGGTATTTGGATGAAGGCTGTCGAGGCTTTCTGGATTTGGTCAGCTCAGGATGAAACTCCAGATATTCCCTGTAAGCGCGGTACAATTTGCGATCGACTTTGTGGCGGTAGAGCTTTAAAATTAAAATGGTAAGCAAGATGCGAAAAATAAATTCAGGAGCTTGTTTGAGCCCTTCAGCTATTTTAATGTGGATGGTGCCGTTTTGCTTGCTGATATTATGAGTCAGGGCTGAAGAGTTGTAAAACGTAGCCTGAATTTTGAATTTCTTTTTACCTGTCAGCTCACGAAACAAATCGCTGGAAAGTTTTTGTAAATCTGCCTCTGTCATTAATCCTTTGTTCTCTTAATTAAAAACGAATGACGAAAATATTGATTTTGCTGACTGGGTGCAATTTTAATTTTTTTGGGCCACTGATTTACACAGATTGCACCGATTTTAATAAACGGTTAATAATAGTGTGTGAGACGTGGAAGTTTTAAATAATGATGAGAAAAGAGCCTTTTTACATGTTCTGTTTATTAGCCATTGATTTACACGGATTTTAATATAATAAAGGGTAAATGGTAATGGTTGAGCCTGGCAGTTTTAGAAAATAATGACAAAAAAGCCTCTTACATGTTTTGTAAGAGGCTTTTAACCTGCTTAAAATTCCATGCTGCCGCCAAAATCAAGCAACTTCACTTCAAAGCCTTTGGCCTTTACTTTGCTAATGAATTCATTCGGATCTACATCAATCACATCAAAGGTCTGATAATGCATGGGGATGGTTAACTTAGGCTTGACCAATTCCACGGCTTTAACGGCATCGTCAATGCCCATGGTAAAATTATCACCGATATTGACCAAAAATATGTCGATAGGTGTCATTTCACCAATCAATTGCATGTCTAAAAAGAGACCTGTGTCGCCGGTGTGGTAAATATTTTTGCCTTCAACTGTCAAGACTACGCCGGCAGGTGTGCCGCCGTAACTGCCATCCGGAAAGGAAGAACCATGCCAGGCCGGCACCAGTTTTATACGTCCAAAGGGGAATTCATGCGAACCGCCAATGTGCATGGGATGGGCATTGGCGCCCTGATTGGTAACGTAGTTGTAAATTTCAAAATTAGAAATAATGGTGCCGTTTGATGCTTTGGCAATTGGAATGGCATCGCCTAAATGATCGCCGTGAGCATGAGTGACCACAATAAAATCTGCTTTTACATCACCTGGTTTTAAAGGCGCTTTGGGGTTGCCTTCCAAAAAGGGATCAATGGCAATCGTGTGATTACCGCTTTCGATGAGCCATGCCGAATGACTTAAGTATTTTAATTTTCCCATGGCTGCCTCCTGATTGTTGGTTAAATGATGATTCAATCAAGAAAAAAGAGCCCTGTCTTTTGGAGCAGGGGCTGAGTTTTTAAAATTATTTGGTCATTTCAATGACTTCGTTAGTGGTCTTTCGAACCGCTTCAACCGATTTATTAAAAGCTTCTCGTTCGCTATCGGTCATGTCAATTTCGATGACCTTTTCTACGCCGCCTTTACCTAAGATGACCGGAACTCCGACAAACAGGCCATCAACACCGTATTCGCCTTTAAGCAAAGCGCTGGCTGCCATAATTTTCTTTTTGTTAAAAATGATAGCTTCGGCCATTTCCAGTGCGCTCCAGGCCGGTGAAACAAAAGCCGAACCGGTACCTAACAAATTAACCACTTCCCCACCAGCTTTACGAGTACGGGCTTCGATGGCTTCCAATTTATCAGCAGAAACGAATTTTTCAACCGGCATTCCGGCAATGCGACAGGCCGAACGAATGGGAACCATTGAATCGCCATGGCCGCCCAGAACCAGCGCTTCAACATTTTCAACGCTTACGCCGGCAGCTTCGGCCACAAAATAACGATAACGGCTAGAATCCAGAACGCCGGCCATACCAACTAATTTTTCACGCGGGGGATTTAAGTTCATGAACAAACGGTAAACAATGGCATCCAGAGGATTGGCAATAGAGATAACCATCGCATTCGGACAATACTTTTTAATGCCTTCACTGACTAAATCGGTAATTTTTAGATTGGTAGTCAACAGTTCTTCACGGGAAGGAATGGTGCCGTCAGGACGGACCGTGCGTGGAACTCCGGCTGTGTTAATGACCAGTTCAGCATCCTGAATAATATCATAGGTTTTAGCCCCAACAGCTCGAATGTCTGATTTAATAACGGGTGTACCCTCAGAAATGTCCAGGCATTTACCCTTGGCTAAATCGGGCTCTTTAACATCGACCAGAGCTACCTCACGGGCCAAACGGCGTTTGACAATTTCCTGAACTAAAACACCTCCAATATTTCCCCCACCGATTACTGCCATTTTGTTTAACATTTGATGCTCCTTTCATTG
>JAGHBR010000520.1 GCA_021160885.1 Caldisericaceae bacterium | reverse complement strand
GGTCAGCGGAAAATAAACAATGCCATACGAATGCCTGTTGCCATGAAGCCCGGGAAAAAGATTTCTTTTAATGGCCCAAAAATTAAAAATTAAAAAGAAACCGGCAATGATAAGAAGTAATAAGGGACTTTTAAAATAAATTGGAGCAAAAGATGCAAGCACACCGGCCAGAACATGCACGAACTTTCTGGAAAATTCAGCCGGAATTTTAAAAAATTTGCCCATTAAATTACTGATAACGATGCTCAAAATTATTAAAAAAGAAGCCCCAAGAGCCAGAACATAATCATGAGCTCCCGGGGCGGTAAAGAATTCATTCCAATCCATTTAGCGGAACTTCCTTTTTCCTAATTAGCCACAATGTTTACCAGTTTACCAGGAACACAAATCACTTTACGAATTGTTTTACCTTCAATACGCTTTTGCACGTCTTCCAATTGTAAGGCCTTTTCTTGCAGCACATTACGGTCAGCCGCTTCATTGGCGGGAAGAACCATTTTTGAGCGTACTTTGCCATTAATCTGGATAACCACTTCTACTCTGTCCTGAACCAGATATTTTTCATCATATTCAGGCCAGGGTTCATAAGCCAAGGTTTTGTCATGTCCCAAGCGCTGCCATAATTCTTCTGCAATATGCGGAGCAAACGGGCTCAACAATAACAAGAACGTTTCCAACACTTTTTTAGGTCTGTTTTCCCATTTGTACGCCGCATTGACAAAGGTCATCATCTGGGCAATCGCAGTATTAAAGGCCATTTCTTCAATGTCGTCGGTTACCTTTTTAATTGTTTCATGCAAAGCGCGCAATTGCTCTTCATTCGGTTCATCATCTGTAAGCAATTGATGCAATTGATCGCTTTCTTCATCAACCACCAGGCGCCATACGCGGTTCAGGAAACGGTGTACACCTTCAACCCCTTTCATGCTCCATGATTTTGTGTCTTTCAACGGCCCCATAAACATTTCGTACAGACGTAAAGAGTCGGCGCCAAATTGTTCTACAATTTCATCGGGATTAATTACATTGCCCCGACTTTTGCTCATTTTGTAAGCCCGCGCTTCAACCACAATCTGTGGATTCTCTTTAAGAACAAAAACTTCTCCCTGCTTGGTTACTTCGTCTTCCGTAAGTTTTTTACGGTTTAGTGGTTGGCCTGATTTTACGTGTTTTCCATCTTTGCCCACCAGCTCTGCAGAAACAGGATTTTTTTGTTCATCTAAATACAAAGTGTACTCTGTTTCGCCCAGAATCATTCCCTGATGTACTAATTTCTGAAAAGGTTCTTTGGTAGAAACAACACCGATATCGTACAGAACTTTGTGCCAGAAACGGGCATAAAGCAGATGCAGTACAGCGTGTTCAGTTCCGCCAACGTACAAATCTACTGGCATCCAGTACTTTTCTTTTTCAGGATCGACCAGTTTTTGGTCATTGTGTGGATCAATAAAACGCAGATAATACCAGCAGGAACCTGCCCATTGGGGCATGGTATTCAATTCACGACGATAACGTTTACCATTAATGGTCACATATTTCCACTCTTCAGGCGCTCGTGAAAGCGGCGGTTGCGGTTCTTCGTCTTCATTGGATGGACGTGGTTTAAAATCTTCCATCGGTGGTAGATCCACTGGCAGTTCATTTTCGGGCACCAGCCGAATTTCGCCATCTTCACCAATTAAAACAGGAAATGGCTCTCCCCAATAGCGCTGGCGACTAAAAAGCCAGTCACGTAATTTGTAATTAACTTTGCGTTTGCCAAAGCCCTTTTTTTCCAGCCATTCGGTGATTTTTTCTTTGGCTTTGCTGGCCTGTAAACCATTAATGCTGAATTCTTCATTGGCTGAATTAACCACAATGCCTTCGCCGGTATAAGCTTCTTTTGAAATATCTCCACCAGAGATTACTTCGCGAATTGGCAAATTGTATTTTTGGGCAAATTCATAATCACGTTCATCATGAGCCGGCACGGCCATAATAGCTCCGGTTCCGTAACTGATTAAAACGTAATCAGCCACCCAAATGGGAATTTTTTCATTGTTTACAGGATTGATTGCGTAACCACCAGTAAATACACCGGTCTTATCTTTTTGCAGTTCTGTTCGTTCCAGATCACTTTTTTGGGAAGCTTTTAACTGGTAATCTTTCACTTGCTGACGATATTCAGCGGTTGTAATCATGTCCACTAAGGGATGTTCCGGAG
This sequence comes from Caldisericaceae bacterium, assembly GCA_021160885.1. Lineage (GTDB taxonomy): Bacteria > Calditrichota > Calditrichia > Calditrichales > Calditrichaceae > Caldithrix. The sequence goes on along the minus strand of JAGHBR010000520.1, from coordinate 890 downwards.
CCAGTACCATATAGGTGGCGCCAAACAAGGTATCTGGGCGGGTGGTAAAAACCCGAATCTTTTCATCAATTCCATAAACTGGGAAATCAACTTCTGCTCCTTCGGAACGTCCGATCCAATTACGCTGCATCTCTTTGGTGCTTTCCGGCCAATCAACCAATTCCAGATCTTCCAGCAAGCGGTCGGCATATTCGGTGATTTTTAACATCCATTGTTTTAAAGGCCGACGGTACACTGGATGATTACCGCGTTCACTGCGGCCATTGATTACTTCTTCATCTGCTAATACCGTTCCCAAAGCCGGACACCAGTTAACCGGAACTTCGGCCAAATAGGCCAGGCCCTTTTTATAAAGTTGAATGAAAATCCATTGCGTCCATTTGTAATATTTAGGATCTGTCGTATTGACCTCTCGGTCCCAGTCATAAGAAAAACCAATGGACTTGAGCTGTTTGCGGAAACGGTCAATATTTCTTTCAGTGGTAATGCGCGGATGGGTACCAGTTTCAATGGCATATTGTTCTGCCGGCAGTCCAAACGCATCCCAGCCCATGGGATGAAGAACATTAAAACCTTTCATCCGTTTATAACGAGCTACGATGTCTGTGGCTGTGTAACCTTCCGGGTGCCCCACATGTAATCCCGACCCACTGGGATAGGGAAACATATCCAGAACATAATATTTAGGTTGTTCAAAATTGTCTTCGGTTTTAAAGGTTTTATTTTTTTCCCAGTATTTTTGCCACTTCTGTTCGATTTTTCTGAACGGGTAAGCCATTTGCTTCAACTCCTGTTGTTAATCTTTTATTCAATTCAGTCTTCATTTAAAGGTTGCTAAAGTATTAAAAAAAATAATTGTTTGCAAGCAAAGGAAAGCGATAGCAATATTT
>JAGHBR010000475.1 GCA_021160885.1 Caldisericaceae bacterium | reverse complement strand
AAATTAATAGGTTTTCAATTTTTTGCAACAATTTTATTTTCAAATGGTCTTTTTATGCTTTTTATGGCTGTTTTTGATGTTGCAAGTCACAGAATTGTATTTTTAATTAAATTAGTCGTGTTTTTATTTCATAATTTACCGATTATGTTTAGACAATTAATTTCTTCCCATTAACCTAAAGGAGAACAATATGAGAAGTTTAATCCTATTTTTGGTCTTAAGTTCATTTTTATTTGCTCAGCAAATGGTAGGTGGCTATGGTAAAAAAGGAGACTCTCCCATTCAAATTGTGCATCATGCTGTTAAAATAACAGGTTTAGCCGTCAGTCAGCAGGATTTTCAGTACACACTTGCCGGTTACTCTTTTGGCGATGTAGTCGTTTTTAGTTATTTTGACAATTCAAAATTTGTGGCTTATGATAATGCGGGAACTGCGGTCGATTCTGTTGTTTTAAACCGGGATGAATTCTACACTTTTTCTTTAACGCCAGGTGCTTTCCATATTGATTGCAATAATTCATTTACCGCTTTAACAGGAGATCCGATTACGCGCAGTGTGATGGGTTATTTTGCAGTGGACGAATCAGGCTCTCCACTTTCTACGCATATGAACACCTTTATGCCCAAATATGAGTGGGGCGGTGAAAGATTTGTCGTTTTTGCTTACGAAGATGGCACAGAAGTTCAGGTTAAAAATTTGACTGATACCACAACCGCAGCGGCCACTCTTTTGAATCGGGGCGAACATCTGGAATTAACAAATGTGACGAACACTTTTTTGGGAGTCCGAGCTTCCAAACCAATTTCTGCCCTGAGTTACGCCGATCAAGGCTATTACATTCCCAGTGACAACGGTACTTTCGCCGGAACTACATTTTTTGGATTTTCGGGATATATTGGTAGTTGGGCCAACGGGGTCATTGTAACCGCTTATCATGATGAAACTATTTTTATTATTTACAATTCGCAAACGGGTGATACTTTATTAACAGACACACTAAATTACGGAGAAACAGGATCTATTTCGGTTAGTGAAGATTTGTATTGGGAAGTTCAGAGCAATAAAAAAGTTACGGTTTGTAATACGCCATACGCTTCCTGGTCAGGAAGTTACTATTACATGACCCGCCAAATGGACTATGACGGGAAGGGAATAGGAACACACTTTCTGGCGCCATGTATTCCGGGAGATTTTGTAGTCAATTCCTACGAAAATAACAATCAGATCCAGATTGTTAATTTGAGCAATTTAGACACAGTAAATGTGACATTGCAAAAAGGGGAAAATTATTCATTCTATTCTTACAAAGCGGTGTACCAGGTTATAAGTACAGAAAATATTTCCATTTTTACTTCTTACGGTGGCTCTTTTGGAGCTGACTTTGCACCTTTAAATTACAGCTTATTGCTGCCCGATCTGGCCATTTCGTCCATTGACATTGATTTTGATCCGGACACGATTAGTAATGTGGTTGGCACGCCTTTTACGATTAACGCCAAAGTGCATAATTATGGCTATGTAACGGCTTATGATGTTCAGGTACAGTTTTTTGATGGTTCACCAACCGCTAATAATGCAATCAGTCCCGTTTTTGTGATTGATTCCATCCCAAGTGGTCAAACGAAAATGGTTAGTACCAACTGGGAAACACCGACATATGCGGCTTACCATTCAGTGTTTGTGGTTGTCGATCAGCAAAATCTGATTGTGGAATCCAGCGAATCAAATAACAGCGCTTCAAAAAATTTAATTCCCAACGAAGATCTGTTACCTCCTTTGGCTACGGTTGTCAATGCCCCCAGGAGTGTTACCTACAATGGGGACAGCCTTTCTTTCGAAGATTTTGTAATTGAAGTTGAAGTTTACAATAGTGGTGATGTCGATGCTACCAATGTCACGGCTACTTTACACTTACCGACAGAACTCTCAATTGCTGTCGGAGCCGACAGCCTACATGCCTTCGGAAATGTTCCGGCCAATACAACCGTCAAACACTTCTGGAATGTACACATTAACGCTTTCCCTGATAGTTCAGAAGATGCTTATTTTTACTCCATAACCGTTGATGCCGATAATGCCGAGGGAAAAGAAGTAAAACGAGCTTTGCTTTTTGAAGACAGTACAACAGTCAGCATTGAAGAGGCTAAAAAATTAGCTCCCAAAGGCTTTTTGCTTTCTCAAAATTATCCCAATCCTTTCAATCCTACAACTCAAATTAACTATGAGCTTCCTAAAGCAGGGCAGGTAGAAATTGCCGTTTTTGATTTGAATGGAAGGCTGATTCAATCTCTGACTAATCAATTTACAAATTCTGGCCGCCATAAAGTAGAATTTAATGGCAGTAATTTAAGCAGTGGCTTATATTTTGTTCGCTTAAAATTTAACGGTCAGGATATCGCTTCCATTAAAATGACCTTAATCAAATAACTTTACAGCCCGGGTTCGCCCGGGCTTTTCTTCATTTTACCTTTCATTCCATTGACTTTACTTTTCCTTTTTATTAATCTTATTACAGTAAAATATATTTAATAGATAGAGAGTAGCGAAATGAACGAACGATTAAAAACATCCGTGCTAATTATTTTATTAGGAGGGATTGTGTTGTTTTTTGTTAATCAATGCATTTCGGGAGAGGTTAAAACAAAGGTCAGAAAATCCGCAGTGGCCGGCGCCTTTTATCCCTCTAATCCGACGTCGTTAAAAACCATGATTGAAGGCCTTTTAAAAAAGGCAAGCGTACCTGAGATTAAATATCCAATTACCGGAATAATTGTGCCACATGCTGGCTATGTCTATTCCGGCGGGGTAGCCGCTCACGCTTACAAAGTATTGCAAGGCAGAAAAATTGAAAGAGTGGTCGTCATTTCTCCCAGTCATATTGCTTACTTCAGCGGCGCTTCTATTTATGACGGCACCCACTACGAAACTCCTCTGGGCTTAATTCCCGTTGATACAGATTTTGCACGTAAACTGGCTGCTAAAAGCGAACGCTTAGAGCTTTCAGAGCAGGGACACACCATAAACTTTCAGGGCCGGGGCGAGCATGCTCTGGAAGTGCAATTACCCTTTTTGCAGATTGTTTTAGGCAAGTTTAAATTAGTTCCTGTAGTAATGGGAGAACAGAGTTACGAAACAGCGCGGGCTCTGGGACGAGCCTTAGCTGATCTGATTCATGATGATAAAACAATCATTGTAGCCAGCTCCGATCTTTCGCACTTCCATCCTTATCAGGAAGCCATCCAATTGGACAGCAAAGTTCTAAACGCCATTAAAGAATGGGATTATTACAATCTTTCGCGTAATTTACAGGGACGTGTCTGGGAAGCCTGTGGTGGCGGCCCCATTGTCAGCCTGATGATCGCTTCTGAGTATTTAGGTGCAACTAAAGCAGTGCTGTTAAAATATGCTAATTCTGGTGATGTTCCGATGGGCGATAAAAATCGCGTAGTCGGTTATTCGGCCTTTGTCTTTGTTAAAGAAAAAAATGTGCGTCAAAATGAAGAAGAATTTTCTTTAGACGAAAGAGCTAAACAGAAACTGCTGGAAATTGCCAAAAAGTCTGTTGAAATAGCTGTGGAAAAAGGCGAAGTTTACAATCCTTCGCCTGGCGATATTGAAAGCATTAAGCAGGACCGCGGCGCCTTTGTTACATTAAAAATTGGCGGCCAGCTAAGAGGATGCATTGGGTACACGGCGCCTCTTAAACCACTCTACCTGACGGTTCGGGATGTGGCCATCCAGGCGGCCACCAATGATCCACGTTTTAGTCCAGTTACCACAGCAGAATTACCTCATCTGGAATATGAAATCTCGGTACTTTCGCCTTTCCGGCATGTGCGCAATGTAAAAGAGATTAAAATTGGTCGGGATGGTTTACTTATCAAAAAAGGGAATCATGTGGGCTTGTTGCTGCCACAGGTACCTGTTGAATGGGGTTGGGACTTAGAAACCTTTTTACAGCAAACCTGCCGCAAGGCCGGCTTACCTGCAGATGCATGGAAAGATGATGATGCGGATCTGTTCCGCTTCACGGC
>JAGHBR010000468.1 GCA_021160885.1 Caldisericaceae bacterium | reverse complement strand
TTTCACCACTTATTCAATAAAATAAATGGATCGTAAATTTCGTTTAAGCTGAGCATCGTCCAGCCCGTAACCCACGACAAATTTATCTTCGATTTCAAAACCGACGTAATCAATATTAACATCAACAATGTTTTTGGATGGTTTGTTCAACAAGGTCACAAATTTTAATTGAACCGGATTAAAAGCCGACAGCATCTTTTCCAGAAATTGCACGGATAATCCGGAATCAACAATATCTTCCACTACAATTACATGACGACCGTTAATATCAGCGCTCAGCGGTTTTAAAATTTTAATGTGCCCTGAGGATTCCCGGCCATCTCCATAACTGGAGATTCTCAAGAAATCCACTTCCACGTCAATATCTAAATTGCGAATTAAATCTGCCAAAAAGATGAAACTGCCATTCAAAATACCAATCAAAATTGGCTTTTTACCCCGAAAATCATTGCTTATTTGCTGTCCTAATTCTCTTAAGCGGCTTTCAATGGTCGATTCCGCAATCAGGATATGATAATTTTCCGGCACTATTTCCGACTGATCGTTAAAGGCTCTCTTCATTTTAGTTATTTCTCCGTTTTATTAATTCGAGTTTAAAAACTGTTTTACAGGTTTTGGTAATCCGGTAACGTTGATCTAATCTTAAACCACAAACCCACACAATTTCATTCCCGTTGAGTAAAATTGGAATTTGCTTTTTTTGCAGCCATTCAATTTTCTGATTCACAAAGAATTCTTTCAGCTTCTGTCTTTTTCCCAGGCCAAGCGGGCAGAAGCGATCTCCTTCCTGCCAGTAGCGGACCAATAAGGGGAATACTAAACGATCTCCGCAAATAAATTCTACATCCGGATTTTGAGTAAATTTAATTTGATCTCTTTCGATCTGCTTAATGCTTAATTTCAAGCCGTCAAATTCAATCGTCTGATTTTTATCCAACCTTAATACGGTTTTAAGGGCATCTGGTTCCCTGACAAAACGCAAACGTTCCCGTTCTTTTAACAGAATAAGATCATTTTTAATGGAAAATCGCGCTCCCGTTTGGGTCTGTTCTGCAAATTTTTGAATATCTTCCAACTGTTGATCCGTAATTTGGTAATTTAACGGATAATAAGCAGAAATACAATAACTTAGAATTTGCTTGCGGTAAAGCGGGTGTAAATCTTTAAAATGTTCAGTTTCAATGGTTAAGGTTTGGCCTTCTTTTTTCACTAAATGCTGGTAGCGCTTTTTGCTTTCTTGTTCAAACAACTGGTAAAATTGATTTAAATGTTCGAGTGTGTGCGTCGCTCCTGACCAAATGGCTTTCCCGAAAACTTCTTCAAAATGTGGAATCAATTTGTGCCGCACCTTATTCCTTAAATAGTTTAAATCTTGATTACTGGAATCTTGTACAAAAGGAATCTGGTTTTGCTGCACAAAGCGACTAATTTCAGCACGCGTCAAAAATAAAAAAGGGCGAATGTAGGGTCCCCTTTGCCTGGGAATGCCGGTTAACCCTTTTAACGAAGAACCTTTTGCCAGGCGCATCAAAAAAGTTTCCAGATTGTCGTTTAGAGTATGACCGGTAGCGATTTTAGCCTTTGGGTAGGACTGAACAATTTTTTCAAATTCAGCATAACGGGCATCGCGCAAGCTATGCTCGTCGGTTTTGCCTTTTAAATTAAGCTTACTTACAATCAACGGAACGTTTAGGCTTTGGCATTGCCGCCTTACAAATTGCTCATCCCGTTCCGCTTCTGCACCGCGCACACCATGATTAATATGAATAGCCCGAATTTCAAGCTTAAACTCATCTTGAATTTGCAAAAAAGCATGCAACAAAGCCATAGAATCAATACCGCCAGAGAGCGCTATAAAAATTAAATCTTCATTGGAGATGAGGTGGTTGGTTAAACAAAAGGTTTTGAATTGATTGATCAATGTTTTTCTCAGGCTTGTACCCAATAAATAAAGTAGCGGCGCAGGGACTCGAACCCCGGACACGAGGATTATGATTCCTCTGCTCTGCCAGCTGAGCTACGCCGCCATCAAAAAAATGGGTGATCTTTGCGGATCACCCGTATTATTAGTAGCGGGGGCAGGATTCGAACCTGCGACCTTTGGGTTATGAGCCCAACGAGCTACCTGACTGCTCCACCCCGCGATCAAATTGAATCATTAATATAATACTTTTTTAATTTTTTGTCAATAGCTTTTTTTATTTGTGAAACTAACCGTTCCCCGTCCAAAACCTGCCAATAATAATCTACTGCGGCCAGGGTGACCTCTTCCATTTTTCCTGATGATTCTTCCTGAAGTAAGTTACAAACTTTAACCAGGTCTTTTTCCGTACAAAGCAAATACTTTATTTTTTCTTGACGACAAACGTCAAACATTTTCTCTATGTCTTTTTTACTAAAATGATGGTGATCTTTAAAAGAAAATGATCTGGCAACCTTCAGCTCCAAATCATTTAATTGTTTGAAAAATAGCCCTGGTTGCGCAATGCCGGCAAAAACAGCAACCGGTTCTCCCTTCATTTCTTGTAGAGCTTTTATTGGCTTAAAATAGCAATCCACTAACATTTGACTCCGGGCTTTAACTTGAAACTGATTCTGGGGCCGAATAAAAGGCAATTGTTGCTTTTCAGGTAAAACAACAAAATGAGCGCGTCGGATGTGCCAGGGAAATTCTCGCCAGCTGCCGGTAGGCAACATAAAATTAAAATAAAATTGCCACGCCCGTTTAAAAAGAATGATTTCCACATCACGATGAACATGGCGATGCTGAAAGCCATCATCTAAAATAACCACCTGCGCTGCGCGATTTTGTTCAAGCCATTGTAAAGCCTGTTTACGTTTTTCGGCCACTAAAACGGTAACGTTTTTCAGCTTTCTTGCGATTAAAAATGGTTCATCTCCCACTTCTTCCGGACTGGCCAAAATCTGCCCGCGGTTTGCAACCACCTTTAAACCTTTTGATTTTCGATGGTAACCACGACTGACTACGGCCACCTGGTACTCATTGGCCAACTGACCGGCCAGCCAAATTGTGAATGGTGTTTTACCTGTGCCCCCTGCGGTCAAATTGCCCACGGAAATAACTGCTAATTTGGAGTGATAAACCGGCAACCACTTCAAATGGAACAGCAGGTTTCTGATTTCGGTTACCAGACCATACAATAGCGAAACAGGCAACAACAACAGGCGTATTAAGACACTCAATAATTTCATGCCTGACCTTTCCCTGCTTTTTTAACCGTTTGCAGTAAAAAGGCAAGCTCTTCTTTTTTGAAAAAGCGGAACAGGTAAAACAGGACAGGCGTCAAAGCTACAATCAGCAAACGTAGCGGCCAGGTCGGTGAAAAAAGGTAGAAAATTGTTAGCATCCCGGTCAGATAAAACAAAATGAAAGCAAGGCGCCCGTATTCGTAAGGTACGTAGTAAATTTTTTGATTAGCCACAAAAATGGTTATGGCCATTACCAGATAACTGAGCAGGGTGGCTACGGCCGCGCCCATAATGCCGTAATGGGGCATCAGGTAAAAGTTACTGCCTACATTAGTAATGGCCGCCAGACCGGTAAACAGCGCCATGTAACGCGTTTTTTTCTGAATGTAAACGCCAACGGTCAGATTGACGTATATGCCGTAAAAGAGGTACGCTGTTAGCACAATGGGAATGATCTTAATGCCCGGCCAGTAAGGTTTGTTCATGATGTGGTGATTGGCGCCAAGGGGAATTTTTAACAGATATTCGATGAAAAAACTGGCCGTCACAATCAGTAAGGCGCCGAACAGCGTAAAATAAGTCAGCACCCGGGCGTAAATCTGGCGGGCGTTGGCTTCTTTAGCCAGCTTCAAAAAAAAAGGCTGCCAGGCATTGCGAAAGGCGATAACTACCAGCAATAAAATGGAGCCGAACTTGTAATTGGCGCTGTACAAGCCAAGCAAATCTTTATTGAGCAAAAAGCGCATCAAAAATTTGTCGCTGACTTCCACCGTTAAATAGGCCACGCCGTTGGGAATCATGGGCAGGCCAAACAATAGCAGTGTTTTAAGCACCGGCCACCGCCAGATTTTTCGCAGATATTTTTTTTGAAAGGGCAACATGGCCAGCAAATTGGCAATGGACGCGATGGCGTTTGCGTACAAAATGCCCAGCACGCCTTTTTTCAGAAAAACGACAAACACGATATTAAGCGCCAATTCCAGCAAAAAGCGCCCAATACGGAAGGCCGAAAAATGCAGCGATTTTTCTTCGGCACGCAGTACCAGGTAGGGCAAATTGCCCACGGAATCAAAAAGCAGAATGACAGCAGTAAGCTGAATGAGTCGTTGGTATTTCAGGCTACCAAAGATTATTTCACCTAACTGCGGGGCAAAAAGAAAAATTACCATAGACAAAAACAGGGCATTAACCAGCACAGCCCAGAAGCCGGTAGAATAGACCTCTTCCCGCCTGTATTTACCCAGGAAAAAATAACGCAGAATGGCCGCATCCATGCCATAAAGGTAAATGATGGTCATGAAGGCCGTAAAAGTGTAAACCAGCGTTAAATCGCCATATTCACTGCGTGAAGCCAGGTAAGAAGGATTGGTGTAAATAGGCAGCATGACAAAGCCCAGCGCCCGCTGGACAAAGGTGCTGATGGTGTAAACCGATGAATGCCTGGCTAAATTTTTTAAATGGTCAATCATGAATGACTAATGTTTTAGGTGTTCTTTTAAAGCCTGAACCCCAAGCAGATAGCTGGTCACACCAAACCCGGAGATGGTGCCCAGACATACCTCTGAAATAACCGACTCACGGCGGAAGCCTTCCCGCCCGGCAATGTTGCTCAAATGTACCTCAACCACCGGAATGTGACAGGCTTCAATGGCATCGCGTAAGCTGTAGGAGTAGTGCGTTAAGGCACCGGCGTTAAGCACAATGCCGTCAAACACTTCCATGGCCTGGTGTATTTTGTCGATCAATTCCCCTTCGTGATTGCTCTGAAAAAATTCTAATTCCAGTTCCGGAAAGTGGTTTTTAATCTTCTGATTGAGCTGGTCCAGGGTTTGGTTACCGTAAATTTCCGGCTTCCGATGCCCTAAAAGATTGAGGTTTGGCCCGTGAATGATTAGCATTTTCATTTGCTGGCCTCCTGGTTGTCGATTTTATTTTCTTAATCTTTCATTTAAGAAAGTTTACTCTAACTCAAGCCTTAAGCCGTCGTAGGCAAAAGCCATGTGCTCTGGTAAAAGCCGGCTGTGGCGTTCATGATCAATAATGTGATTCATGTGTGTAAAATAGGTTTGCTTTGCCTCTATCTTTTGAGCTACCGCAATGGCTTCATCTAGAGACATGTGCGAAGGATGTGGTTTCTCGCGCAAGGCATCCAGCACTAAAATATCAAGATTTTTAAGCAGCGCAAAGCTTGACTCCGGAATTTTAGTCACATCGGTGCAATAAGCAAAATTGCCAATCCGGTAGCCCAGGGTTTCTCCCTGTCCGTGAAGCAATGGCACCGGCGTGACCGGCACGCTTTTGATTTCAGTGGTCTTTTCAATTAAATGTGCCGAAAGATTGGGGATACCTGGCAAAATATCTTTGTCTGAATCCTGAAAGGCATAGTCAAACACTTTTAGTAACCGTTCAAGAGTCGACCGGTTGCCGTAAGCAGGAATGCGTTCTTTTTGCAGGTAATTAAAACGCCTGATTTCATCCAGACCAAAGATGTGGTCGGCATGAGCGTGGGTGTACAAAATAGCATCGATTTTGGGAAACGGAAAGCGCAGAAACTGCTGACGCATGTCCATGGAAGTGTCAATCAGCAAGTGTTTGCCATCAACTTCAACCATTACCGAACAACGTAAACGTTTGTTTTTGGGATTGTCGGAACGGCACACGGCGCAATCGCAATTAATCATCGGCACCCCGCCGGAAGTTCCGGTACCTAAGAAAGTAACACGCATCAATAATCCTTTTCCAAAATTTCAAAAGCCTTTTTTAAGAGCGAAACATCTTCTACTGTATGAAAAAAGTGCTGGCCGATGGCTTTAATAAGCACCAGCCTGATTTTACCACCTTTTACTTTTTTGTCGAGCGTCATGCGCTCCACCAGGCGTTCGCGATTGAGTTGTTGCGCATCAAAAGGAATGGGCATGCGGTTTAGTAATTGAAGTCCGCGATCGTAATTTGCTTTGTTTAAAAAGCCCTGCAAGCGGGCAAAATGCAAGGCGCACTTCATGCCTAAGGCCACGGCCTCGCCATGTTTTAAGGTGCTAAACTGGTAATCGGCTTCCAGGGCATGGCCAAAGGTGTGACCAAAATTGAGAACCATGCGCAGATTGGCTTCTTTTTCATCCTGCATGACAATATTAGCTTTAATCTGGGCCGATTTTCGGATCAAATGATTTAGCACCCCTTCGTCTTTTTCCAGAGCCTGTGGCAAATGGCTTTCCAGATATTCGAACAATTCCGGATCCAAAGAAAGTCCGTATTTAATCACCTCACCCAGACCACAACGGATTTCCGCATCGGGCAGGGTTTGCAGTAAAGCCGCATCGCTAAAGACAAACAACGGTTGCTTAAAGGCGCCTATTAAATTTTTGCCCATGGAGTGATTAATTCCCACCTTGCCGCCAATGCTGCTGTCCACCTGTGCCAGCAAGGTGGTGGGATATTGAACGAAATGGACGCCTCTTAAAAAGGTGGCCGCCACAAAGCCGGCCAAATCGCCAATCACGCCACCGCCAAAGCCAATAACCAGGCTGCCCCGTTCAAAACGATTTTCCAACAGTTGGCTGTACAGATTCTGTAAATGTTCAAACGATTTGGCCTTTTCGCCATCCGGCACAAAAAAGACGCGCTTTTGGGCCTCGGCCGGCAACTGGCTTTCCAGTTTGTCACCGTGCAGGCGCCAGATGGTTTGATTGCTAATTACTGCAATCTGATTCCCCTGGTAGAATTGTTTTAGCACCTGTCCGAATTGCGGCCAGATGCCGGCGCCAACAAAAATCGGATATTGGCTATGGCTTAGCTTAACTTCTATTTGTTCCATTCTACGTTTTCCAGAAAAGTTTAATTTGTTCCAGTAATTTTTCAGCTACCTGCTCGGCTTCCAGCCCATCGCGATCCAGCACAATATTAGCCTGCAGGTAAATGTTTTCGCGTTTTTTTAACAGCTCGCTAATGCGCTGCAGTAAAATCGCTCTCTTTCTTTCCTCATCAGTTACATCCACGTCCAGCAACGGTCGCTTGGTGGAGTGCGCCACCCGTTGCAAAATGGCTTTTGGTGAACTTTTCAGATAAACCACCCAGCCGGATTTATGGACAAGCTCAAATGATTGAGGATTGTTAAGTGCGCCGCCCCCCAGTGCGATTATCATCGCTTGCGGCTGTAAGGCCAGCTTGCGAATCATTTCCTTCTCCAATTCACGAAAAACGACTTCGCCATCCTGTTCAAAAATCTGACGAACCGTTTTGCAAGTTAGCTTTTCAATCTCTTTGTCGGTATCCACAAAGGGCCATTGTAACAGTTCAGCCAAATGTTTTCCGATTTTTGATTTACCGGCTCCCATGAAACCGGTTAAAAAAATGTGTCGCTTCGCCATTTTGCTTACATTTCCGCTTCAAACAGATTAGCCTGTCGATTTAGCAATTTTCGTAAAAATCGATGACGATGGATGGGACAGGGGCCAAACTTCAGGATGTTCTGCTGATGTTCGCGCGTGGCATATCCTTTGTGCTTCTCGAAGCCGTATTGTGGGTAACGCTGCGCGTAATCCATCATCATTTCGTCCCGATAGACCTTGGCCAGAATGCTGGCCGCGGCAATGCTTTGCGACAAATGATCCCCACCAATAACGGCCTGCCCCACCAGCGGTTGTTGCCTGTTTTTGTCGAACAACTGTGGGAAATCACGCCCGTCAATCAATAAATAATCTGGTGTAATTTTTAATTTTTCGACTGCCCGCTGCATGGCCAAAAAAGTCGCTTTTAAAATATTTTTTTGTTGAATCTCTTCTACAGTGGCCAGACCAATCCCAAAAGCCAACGCCTTTTCTTTGATTTGGACAGCCAGTTTCTGACGTTTCTCGGCGGTCAGCTTTTTAGAATCATCAATGTCTTCAATTTTTTGCTGAGGATTTAATATGACGGCAGCAGCGACCACAGGACCGGCCAACGGGCCGCGTCCGGCTTCGTCAACACCACACAAATATTGAATCCCTTGCTGCCGAAATGTTTGGTCAAAATCGAATAAATTTTCAGATCGCGACCCGCTTGATTTAGCCAACTTTAGTACCTGTTTTTGTGTATCATCAGGAATTTAATTTAATGGACAGAGAGGATTAATTCAAATGCACGTCATTAGGTGCTGCTTTTTTGAGGCAATTGTGGCAGCCGACGCTATCGGCCTGGGGGTGCCCAATCACTAAAATTAAAAATCCGAAACTCGAATTTCGAAATACGAAATTACCTTCTACCATCACGCCTACCAGGCTGTTGCAGATTTGGTTTAACCAAATTGGTAAAATTTGTAAATTTAGGGTAGTGAATTGATCAGAAAGAACAGGAACTTTTGATGGGATTTCTACCATATAATCGATCTCAAATGAACCTACTGGGCTATAGCGTTGATGATTTTGCTCGGGATGATGCCAAGAGTCGCTTTGTGGTGCATTTGGTTTCGTAGCTCGATCTGAATGCACTTTACGCACGTTATATCTCGCAAGGAGGGGATTCCTACGCCCCGGATATGATGCTTGCCTTGTGGTTTTATGCTTACAGTAACGGCATAACCAGCACCCGCAAGCTGGAAGAGCTGTGCAAATATGATACGCGCTACATGTACATTACCGGCAACCAACAGCCAGACCATAGCACTCTAAGCCGTTTTCGCAAAGCCCATT
>JAGHBR010000237.1 GCA_021160885.1 Caldisericaceae bacterium | reverse complement strand
TGTTATTGGTGGGCGTTGATGTCGGCGTACGTCTTTTTGTCAATTTATATTTGTGTGTAAATCGATACCACTAAGCTGATTTGTTTTTTCCAATCTTAATTTTTAATTTCAATTCTGGTTATTAAGCAGGAAGCATCAATGGATTTTAACCAACTGGTGAATAGTTACGGGTTGTACTTGGCTTCTGTTATTGTTGGATTTAGCAGCGCGCTTATTCCCCTGATAAATATTGAAGCCTACTTACTGTTGCTGGGAGTTCTGTTAAAAGATTCCCGACTTTACTTTTTGCTTTTTTTACTAACTCTGACACATTTATCCGGTAAGATGGCGCTTTATTTTATTGGCAGAGGAAGCTTAAAACTCAATTTATTTAATCTAAAAAAAAGAATCGAAAGTGCCAAGGCGAAATACAAAATGGTACGTATTGGTTCGCTGTGGACGTTATTGGCCAGCGCTTTGGTAGGTGTACCACCTTTTTATGTAGTTTCTATCATAGCCGGAACAATGAAAATTAAGGTCTGGCAATTTTTTAGCATTGGCTTTATGGGGCGTCTCATTCGCTTTTCAATTCTACTGTTTTTGCCACAAATCGTCGCCGGGATTTTAAAATGAATGTTGAACTTTTGATTGATTCAGTAGAATTCCTTAAGGCATTAAAAGGTGATTTAGAAAGGGCAAAAGAATCAATTTACCTGCAAACGTTGTCGTTTGAAGGGGATGATACCGGTCAAAGAATTGCTGAATTGCTGTTGGACAGCCCGGCCAAAGATGTCAAAATTATTGTAGATTTTTTTACCAAATTTAAGTTAAGTGATCGGTTACTCTGGTGGCCCTGGAATCGTTTTAATCCGGCCTTGCGAAAGGAAATGAAGGCCACCCTGGCAATGTTTGAACGATTGAGAAAGCGGGTGGCTCAACTCAGGATCATTAGGGATGAAAGATCCTGGTTTCACAGTTATTTTGCCACCAACCACAAAAAAACGATTTTAATTGATGAGCAAATTTGCTATTTGGGCGGCATTAACCTTTGCGACCATAATTTTTACTGGCACGATTTAATGTTTCGCTTTGAGAACAAGGAAGTTACGGAATTTTTTAAACAGGATTTTTTGAACACAATGGAAAGCAAAGCTAAAAATGAAACGTTACATCTTGAGGAATACAGTTTTTATTTGTTCGACGGCCAAAATAACGAACAACAATTCACAGATATTTTTTCTTTATTGAATTCTGCGCAAAAATCCATTTATGTCATCAGTCCTTACCTTTCATGGCCGTTTACAGAAATGTTAAGAGAAATAAGCATGAAAGGAGTTGACGTCACGATTCTCACGCCGCAGGCAAACAATTACCCCCTTTTACGCTGTTTTATTGGCAGCCAATTCAATGATTCTGCTGTTAAACTAAGGTATTACTTGCCCCGGATGTCACACATGAAGGCCATGCTGATTGATGAGCGTATTCTGGTAGCCGGTTCTTCAAATTTTGATTTGCTGAGTTACCGGATTCTTAAAGAGATTGTTGTGGTGATTAAAGACGCAGATATGGTGGAACAATTTAAGCAAAAAGTGTTGCAGGTCGATTTAGCTCAGACGCAACTGGGCAAATCTCATGGTGGTAGGCAATTTTTTCGAAAACTGGAAAAGGGATTGGATAAACTTTGCGTCTATTTTAATCGCAAAGAAAACAGAAAAATAATGTAGAGAGTTTTTGGCCACTGATCTGCACAGATGAACACCGATAAGTAACGCGTAACAAGTAACGAGTAATGAGTGACTATTTACGGGTGATAAAGTGATAAAGTAAAATCCACGCTGGTTTTAGGGGGAAGCCGCGCTTCAGCGCAATCCAGGTCGATAACTCAACCTACGATGCGAATCACTCCAAAGCTTCCCATACTCTTAACTCTTATACCCTTAACTTATCAACTCCATTAAACCATTCAACTAATCAACCAATACTACTACCAATTAATAAAAAACGGTGGAATTAGCAGCAGACAACTGAGCACAATAAAAATAATTTCCAGTGGCAAAATCCATTTTATCCATTTGTCGTAGGGGATGCCGGCCAGGCTAAGGATGCCCATGGTGACGGCCGAAGTAGGTATGACTAAATTACTAAATCCATCGCCGAATTGAAAAGCAAGTACAGCGGTTTGCCGACTGACCCCTAACAAATCGGACAATGGCGCCATAATGGGAATGGTTAAGGCAGCCTGCCCACTACCGGAAGGAATGAAAAAGTTGATCAACGTCTGAACAAAGAACATTAACTGGCTGGCGATGATGGGATGAACTCCTTTAATGGTGGAAGCAAGTCCATGAAGAATGGTTCCGATAATCTTTCCGTCCTGAGCAATCACCAGAATTCCGCGCGCCAGAGCAATTACAAAAGCAGTGCCAACCAGATCTCTTGCGCCTTTAATAAAACCGTTGGTGATTTCATCAACACTGAGACGTCCCACCACGCCAACTAAAATCCCGGTTGCCACAAACAGTGCGGCGATTTCATTAATGTACCATTGATTAATCATAACACCTGCTACCAACAGCGCCATGGACAGAGTAAAGATAATCAAAATAGTTTTGTGCCTCACATCCAGTGTTAATGATTTATTCACCAGCTCCAGGTGTAGTTTCTTTTTACGCTGCTGATCCTGTTGATAGGTAATGCTTTTTTGTGGCTGACTTTTTATTTTTAAGGCATATCGTTGAACAAATAAAATAGCTGCTGCGGTAGTAATACTCCAACAGAAAAAGCGGTAACTAAATCCGGAAAGTGGCGGCAATTGAGCAATGCCCTGAGCCACTCCAAGCGTGAAAGGGTTAATGAAAGCTGCTGCAAAGCCAGCGGCTGCGCCCACAAATGGAATTGCTACACCGGTTACCGTATCATATCCCAAAGCCAGGGCCAATGGAATAAAAAGCAGCACAAAAGGAATGACCTCTTCACTCATTCCAAAAACAGATCCGGCCAGTGAAAAAATAATCATGAAAACAGGAATAATACTCTTACGAATCAGTGTTGAATGTTCATGGGCGCGAGCCAGAACCTGAATAGCCACATCAATAGTTTCTGTTTTTTGTAATACCGAAAAAGCTCCTCCGACCAGTAGAACAAAACCAATGATCTGGGCAGCTTCGATAAAACCCTTAATAGGCGCCTGGAAAATGGCCATCAACCCCTGAGGGTGGCTGGCAATGGGCTTAAAAGAATCAGGATCAATGATTTTGCGACCGCTGGATTCAATGAACTGATATTCCCCTCCAGGCAGCAAATAGGTCAGTATGGCGGTCAAAATAATCAGCATAAAAATTAAAAAATAGGTGTTCGGACTTTTAAGATTTTTCCAGTTCATTATTGTTTCCTGAATTAAATAAACAAAAGTTAATTTTAGAAAATCAGGTTATTACAAACAAAAATAATTTTTGGCCCGGCAAAATAAATCGGTTTAAATGGGACAGGTAAATAAATCACCTACGAATTTACAAAGATTACGCGCAAAACTGTTATTGGCCTCAACACTTATGAAAGCTAATTTAAGACAAAAGAAAATTGATTAACGAAAGGGAAGTGTGAAAAAAAGGTGAAGATGTAAACACCTTCACCTTTGCCAGTAGAGTTGGGGTTGTTCTTAACGGAACATTTGTAGGACTAATTGAGGGGCAGCATTTGCTTGTGTCAATGAAGTCATGGAAGTCTGCTGTAAAATTTGCAGTTTCATGACTTCCATCTGTTCTTTGGCGAAGTCGGCGTCTTCTAAGGTACTGCGAACGGCTTCCGTGTTAGTGATGGCATTTGACAGGTTAGACTCTTTGGACTGCAGGCGGACTTTGTATTCGCCTAATTCCCGCATATTCTGTGCCAGTGTGTCGATAGCGTTGGAAATTGTAGAAATGGCTGTACTGGCGCCGTTAGCAGTAGTTAAATCAAGGCTATCAATTCCTAAAGTAGCGCTGTCGGCTGCGTTTAGAGCAACAGCCAATTGTTCGTCACCTTGCTCGCCAGTTTGGAAGACCGTGTCAAAAGAACCATCAACCAGTGCGTTGCCGTTAAAGGTAGTATTTTCCACGATGTCTTCAATTTCTTCAATGAGCGCCTGAACCTGTCCGTCAATGGCCGAACGCTGAGTGCTGTTCAGGCTACCATCGGCGGCCTGAGTAGCCTTTTCTTTCAGAGTTTGCAAAATATCCATGATGTTGGCGTAGGCTCCTTCAGCCACATCAAGGATGTTTTGTGCGTTAGAAACATTGTCCAGTGCCATTTGCAATCCACGTCGGCGGGCCTCTAAACCGCGGGCTAACATGTAACCTGCCGGGTCTTCAGAAGCGGAATTAATACGTTTGCCAGTTGCCAGGCGATATTGATGACTGGCAATTTGATCGCTGATCCGGGACAGAATGTTGACATTCTGTAAGGCTGGAATGTTACTGTTGATTCTGGTTAAGTCTGCACCCATGACTTTACCTCCTAATCCTCATTTGTTTTACTTTTGTTTGCTGCACTCTACTACATATTTCGTGGCCTAATTTCATTTTTTAAATTTTGTAAAAAATTTTTTCAACGAAAGGGAAGGGGCTTAACCTCACGCCCTGGGAATTAATTCAGTAGACTTACCATTTTTGCTGAGTTTCTTTTAAAGGTCAATTAATGTTTTGGTTTAAATCCTTCGAATATTTAAATTCGACAATTCATTAAACGAGGAATCTGAATGT
>JAGHBR010000382.1 GCA_021160885.1 Caldisericaceae bacterium | reverse complement strand
GCACTGGACTGGATTGCCTGCCAGAATGTACCTGGCAGTTCATTGATAGGAAACAAAATTAAAGGGAAAATTATGACTTGTAAAGACTGGATTCCGGCCTTGTACGGTAAAGACCCGCTGGAACAGGCAAAACAAAAACAACGATTTGAAAACCTCGATCATCTTTTTAAAAAGAATTTTAGAGAAGAGGCTGTCTATTGGTTTAGTACACCTGGCCGCAGTGAAATTGGGGGTAATCACACTGACCATAACCACGGGCGGGTGTTAGCAGCCAGTATTAATCTTGATGCCATCGCCGCGGTAAATATCACCAAAGAAAATAAGATCACCGTTTTTTCGAAAGGCTATCCAAATCCTTTTGTCATTGATTTGGCCGATTTAAGTCCTAAAAGCGGAGAAAAGGGAACAACCACCGCTTTGATTCGCGGAATTGCTGCACGTTTTAAAGAGCTGGGGTTTGAAATTGGCGGATTTAACGCTTTTGTAGATAGCTGGGTGTTGCCAGGTTCCGGCTTAAGTTCTTCGGCCACCATAGAAGTTCTAATTGTTACGATTCTTAACCATCTTTACAACAAGCGTAAAATTAAACCGGAAATAATGGCACAAATCGGGCAATACGCAGAAAACAATTATTTTGGTAAACCCTGTGGTCTGATGGATCAGATGGCTTGTGCGATTGGTGGAATGTTGTTCATAGATTTCGAAAATCCACAAAAGCCAAAATTCAAGTCCTTGCCCATTGATCTTAAAAAATTTAATTACTCTTTGTTGGTTGTTAACACCGGTGGCAGTCATGCTGATTTAACCGAAAATTACGCCTCCATTCCGGACGAGATGAAACAGGTCGCCAGATTTTTTGGTAAAGATTACTTGCGTCAAGTAGACTTGAATGAATTCTTGAGCCAAATCCCCAATTTGCATCAAAAAGTCAGCGATCGGGCTCTTTTACGTGCTTATCATTTTTTGCATGAAAATGAAAGAGTCTGGCACCAGTTCAGCGCTTTACAAAATAACGATTTTGAAAAATTTTTAGATCTAATCAATGAGTCTGGAGATTCCTCCTTTAAGTGGTTACAAAACATATTTACGACAAAAATGCCGGAAGCTCAAAGCCTTTCACTGGCGCTGGCCCTAAGTGAAAATTTCATTAAAAATTCAGGGCAGGGAGCCTGTCGTGTACATGGGGGTGGATTCGCAGGAACTATTCAAGTCTTTTTGCCTAACGAGGCAATAAATTCTTACAGGACGTTGATTGAACCGGTTTTTGGTAAAGACAGTGTTTCTGTTTTACAGATTCGATCGGTTGGTTCAGTTTGCCTGAATGATTTTCTGGACAATTTGGAAGATCTATAAAGTTATTTGGCTTAGATATCAGAGTTAATTCATTGATTTTATTATGATTAATCCTGACATTTATGGTTGAGGGAATGGGGAAGTAGGGTGGTAAAAAGAAATTTCTGAGAATGGCATTCCAACAAAGGATTTCTCGTCGCTGAGCTCCTACTATTGACATCCAGAATGTCATTAATTTAATATTCAATGGGAAAGCCATCGCTGTTGCCTCGGAATGACACTTAAAGCGTTAAAGTAAATCTATATTGGTTAATTTTTTGTGTGAAAAAAAATAGATTTGTTTCATTAGAATCCCTAAATTAAATATTGTAGTTAGAGTTAAATTTTTAAGGAGTCGTAATGCGTATTACTATTAGTCTTTTCATGATCTTTATTTTAATGCTTGTATCCTGCAAAAAAAATGAAATTGCCAATCCCGAGCGAGATGTAGTACAGATTGGTAAACTGAGTGTGGACAAACAAGTTTTTATTAATCGCTATCGTTTAAGTAAAGATTTTGCTAAGGCCAAACAAATTACACGTGATGATGTCGTGAAATTCCTTGATGAATATTTCGTAAAAAACTATTTATTGGTGAATAAACTACTTGATCAGGGAATCGAGAATGAAAAAGAAATAAAAGAAGACCTGGAACGCCTGAAAAGAAGAGCCATGACCGGAATGAATGGACCGCTTTATCGCAAAGTGATTCCATCATCTGTGGAAGTAAGTGACCAGGAAATTGAAGACCTGTACAACAAAAGCAATTACATGCTCAAAATCGCTTACTTGCGCGTGAGTTCAAAACACCTGGCCGATTCTTTGTACAAAGCACTTAAAAAGGGCGCCGATTTTGGTGAGATCGCCAAAAAATATTCACTGGATATTCATACTTATGAACACGGAGGTGAAGTCCGCAACTACATTCAACGAGGAAGCCTGGATCCAGAATTTGAAAAAGCAATCTTTAATCTTAAGGAAGGTCAGGTTTCTAAACCGATTTACATTACTGGCTGGTACAATATTGTCAAAGTCTTAAAGAAAAAAACGATCCAAAAGAAACCGCTTGAGCAAATGCGTCCTCAGTTAAAACAACGCCTTCAACAATTTAAAATGAATGAAATTCGTAACAATTATATCGACAGTCTGTTTATTAAATATGATTACCGGGTTAACAAAGAACTTTTTCCTTACATTAAAAAAGCTTTTGTTCCTTTTGATCGCGTTGGGCAATTAAAAGTGGACGCCATCCCTAAAGACAAGCTAAAGGAGCCGCTGGTTACTTACAAAGGAGGACAGTTCACCTTATTAGAATTTGTTAAAACTTACAATAGTTCCAATGCTGCCAGCCGTGTACCCTTACGTTATGATGATGAGATTGAAAATCATATTAAAACGCTGATTATTGGTCATTTAATGTACGCCGATGCCGTGGCCAGAGGTTTGTTAGAAGACGAACAATTCAAATTCATTTACAACCGCATGCGCATTCAAAAATTAGAACGTGAAGCATTGAAGCGTCTGGTAAATGATCAAATCAAATTAACGGATGATGAATTAAAAGCCTATTATGAGCAACACAAACAGCAATGGAATAATCAGGATTTTGAAAAAGTAAAGCGCTTTGTCAGAAACCGCTTAATGGCGCAAAGGGCCAAAGAATACAAGGACAAACTGGCTGAAGAATTGCGCAAAGAATATGATGTGGTTTACAATGAAGCCTTAATAACAGCAGTAGTGGATTCACTGAATAAGATGAAGCAAATCCCCCGCGTCCGAAAATTTTAATTCCCCCTCGTTTTAAAAACTTGAAAG
Source organism: Caldisericaceae bacterium (assembly GCA_021160885.1). GTDB lineage: Bacteria > Calditrichota > Calditrichia > Calditrichales > Calditrichaceae > Caldithrix. Next base: position 16 of record JAGHBR010000382.1, on the reverse strand, counting down.
CCTGCTACCCATTTTG
>JAGHBR010000136.1 GCA_021160885.1 Caldisericaceae bacterium | reverse complement strand
ACATCTTTTTAAAAAAATGTGTATTAATATTAAAGAACGAATAAAATTTTTTAGGAGGATTTTCTCATGAAAAAATGGATTTTTCTGTTGATTATTCTGATAATTTCTGTGGCTCTTGCCACAACTTATCATACTTTGCCCTTCAATGGGCAGAACAACTTTGTCCAAGACGAAGATTTTATCACCAGCACCGACACCGTCATGGCCTATTGTACCTGGGATGATCAGTACTTATACTTGGGCATTGCCAGTTCATTTTTAGCAACACCTAATGATACCACCCGTGGCCGTTACGATACCTTTTGGGCTATTGACACTGATCCCCATCCTGAAAACCCAAAATCCGGCAGAGGAACCGACGAATCATTCTCCTATTTCATTCAGATCATGGAACAGGAACCTTGGTGGTTTGATGAACAAAAATGGTATTTCCCTTTTTATGCCGACTACATGATTTTAGCACAGTATAATGTAAAAGACTCTGTTTATGCCATCATGTTTATCTACGATAATGAAAACAATAACTGGCTCACCTCTGTGGAGATTGACACAGCACTGGCCAATCTAAATTATGTAGATGGTTATTACGAATTACGTATTCCCTTTGATAGCCTTGGCGCCCCTCAGGATGTTAATATTTTAGGTTATTCCGTGGATGGCATCTGGACAAGCGATCTCTACTGGGATGATGAATATGGCCTGACAAGAGATGTGGGTGGTACTTTTGCCAGCTGGCCATGGAATTCTTTGGTTGGGGGAGATGGCGACAAAGACACTCATGGCCAGTTTAACCACTGGTTTCATTTCCATTTTCAACCGGGCATTTCTCCAGATCAGGAGAATGATCCGCCGGTTAGTTCAGCCATTCCTGATCAAACCATCACCCCAGACAGCTCTTTTAGTGTAATTGATCTGAATCAATACGTTTTTGACGACCTGACGCCGGACACCTTATTAAGCTGGACCGTGCAGGACAATCAGGTGACAATTACCATTCTGGACAGCAATCAGGCCCAGGTGGATCCTCCGTATCCGGGCTGGCTTGGCAGCGATACCGTCACTTTTATTGTAACGGATGAAGGCGGCAAAAGCGATACAACTTCAGCTGTGTTTACTGTTGACGACGATCCCAGCTCGTTAGCTGGCTGGCATGACAATTATCCACAAAAATTCACATTGCTGCCAAACTTCCCAAATCCCTTTAATCCTTCGACTACAATTACTTACGGTCTAAGTAAAAATAGCGATGTTCAAATTGAAATTTTCAATATGCTTGGGCAACGAGTGTATCAAAAGACTGAAGCCAATATGGCACGTGGTTACCATACCTTTAAACTCAATGCCAGTGGCTGGCCATCGGGAGTTTATCTTTACCAAATTTCAGCCGAGAACAAAACCATTACCAGAAAGATGGTTTTAGTGCGTTAATTTGTGGGCAATTTAAAACTTGTTCAAAAGAGCAAAAAAATCACTCTTACTTTATTTTCAAAAAGTTCAGGTTCCAATCGAGCCTGAACTTTTTAACATGAATGTTCTGGTTAAAATAGGATGGCAAATCTGATGAGCGAAAACATTAAGGATATTTACCCGCTTTCTCCCATGCAGCAGGGAATGCTGTTTCATACCCTTTACGCTCCTGAAACGGAAGTGTACACCGAACAATTGGCCTGCACTTTTGTAGGGCCTCTGCAAATTTCGGCCTTTCAAAAAGCCTGGCAGGCCGTGCTTCAACGTCATGATATTCTGCGCAGCGCCTTCGTCTGGGAAGACTTAGAAGAACCTTTACAGGTGGTTTACGAACAGATTGATTTACCTTTTGAAGTACTGGACTGGAGCGCAAAGAAAGCCAATCAGCAAAAAGATGATATCGAAAACCTGATCAATGCAGAAAGGCAAAAAGGTTTTGATCTGACTGAAGCACCTTTAATGCGCATTAAATTGATTAAACTCAATAACCAGGAACATTTCTTTTTATGGAGCCATCACCACCTGCTATTTGATGGCTGGGGCTTTGCCATTATTTTAAAAGAACTGTTTCAGTTTTATGAAGGATTTGTCAAAAATCAACCCGTGCATTTGCCTGCAACTCGTCCCTTCCGTGATTACATTGCCTGGTTGAAAGCGCAGGACATGCAAAAGGCCGAGGCTTTCTGGCGTAAGAAGATGGCTGGATTCTTTGCACCCACCCCTTTAATGGTCGATCGTAAAACAGAAGAGCCAGGTAAAGCCTACCCTAAAATTCGTCGTGTGTACAGTCAAGAGCTTTCCCGGCAGGTAGAACAATTTACCAAGCAACAAAAGATTACTTTAAACACCCTTTTTCAGGGTGCATTGGCCTTCATTCTTTCACGCTACAGTAATGAGCAGGACGTGGTTTTTGGTTCCACGGTTTCTGGACGTCCGACCGAGATCCCAGGTGTAGAAGGTATGGTGGGTCTGTTCATCAACACGCTACCCATTCGCGTCCAGTTAGATGATCACCAGTCGGTTGGAGAATGGCTCAAAGCCTTACAACTACAAAATGTAGAAATGCGTCAGTATGAATACACACCACTGGTTAACATTCAAAAATGGAGCGATGTTTCCGGTTCGCAACCGCTATTTGAAGCACTGCTGGTTTTTGAAAATTATCCGGTGAGTGAGACCCTATCGCAATCCAGCTCCACCTTACAAATTAAAGACATCCGTTCTTTCGAAAAAACCAATTACCCCTTAACCATTGTTTCGGCACCTGGTCAAACATTAACTCTGGATATTGCTTACGATGCCAATCGTTTCACATCCGAAACAATCGAGCGTCTGCACGATCACTTCCAGCGCGTGATTCAACAACTGGTTGTCAATCCAGATCAGTTACTGGGCCAAATCGAATTAACCAGCGAACAGGAAGTACAGCAACTTTTAATAGATTGGAATGGTCCACAAAAACCTTTTCCACAGGATAAGACCATTCAACAATTGGTCGAAGAACAGGTAGCCAAACAGCCACAGGCCATTGCTGTTGATTTCCAGGATCAAACTCTGACTTACCAGCAGCTCAATCAGAAAGCCAATCAACTGGCCCACTTTCTGCGACAAAAAGGCGTTAAACCTGAAACCATTGTGGGCATTTCTCTAAACCGCTCGTTAGAAACGGTCATTGCAGCGCTGGCTGTTCTGAAATCCGGAGGCGCTTACCTGCCTATTGATCCTGAATACCCAAAAGAAAGAATCGACTACATGATCGAAGATTCCGGTATTCGACTTTTGATTACTGAAGATGGGTTAGTTGAACAATTTGCACATCAAAACTTAGAACTCATTCGTTTATGGCAGGATAAAGCACAAATTGAACAACAGTCCACTGAAAATCCAGCTAACATTAATGATCCTCAGCATCTGGCTTTTATTATTTACACCTCAGGTTCGACAGGTAAACCTAAAGGTGTGATGCTGCAACACCGGAGCTCTGTTAATTTTTTACAAAACATGTACACTGATTTTAATCTGGGCCCTGGTAAATCCATGCTGCAAATTGCTTCCTTCAGCTTTGACGCCGCTTCCAGCGAAATTTTTTCTGCTCTGGTGAGTGGCGAAAAAGCGCAAATGATTGATCGGGAAACATTGCTGTCAACCGAAAAATTAATTTCTTTTTTAAACGAAAAGCATGTTACCACCGGCACTATTCCGCCATCCTTACTTACTTTTT
>JAGHBR010000091.1 GCA_021160885.1 Caldisericaceae bacterium | reverse complement strand
TCCATAAATTGCCACAATTACACAATAAACATAAAAAATAAAAATAAAAATGTCAACTGTCACACATTCTAACTTATTTTCCAGCCATTTTTACCAAAACTCATCGCAATTAACATGATTGTTTCTATTTTGTTTAAGCACCTTTCTCTTAGTTGATAAAAAATTTATCTAAGTCCTTTTTTTGTCTGTGGCTCCTTATTTGCTAAACCACTTTATTGTCAATATAATCAGGATAAGACATATGGGCTTTGTGAACTGACTGGCCCGGACGGATTAATAAGAACCAATCATTTTAATTCCTACATCCTTTACGAAAACAATGCCACACCATTTAGTCCAGCCATTTGATCAGACGTATGTCGTGTTTGTGTAGCAGTTTTGGATTGTTCGGCAGAACGCGACAGGAAAAACGGTAAGCACCGTCGCTTTTGGCTTTGATTTTTTTTCCATACTCATATTGCCCGTTACCCAACTCCTTTTTCAGGGGAAGCGTAATAGTTTCCATGTTTTGATGACTTTGCAGGGCGTCTTGTCTTTCCAGAACCAGCTCTACTTTTACTTCCTCAGGTTTTAATCCGTCCAGATAAACCACAATGTTTATTTCGCGTTCTTCACCGGCGCTGAAAATGCGGTTTTCCGCTCCATTGGCCAAAACATTAAAACGGATGGCAGACCATTTGGAACTAATATTTTTCAGCCAACGCACATGTTCTTTAAGCTGGGCATAATTGTCAGCAGCTAAATATTCGGCCTGTTTAATGCCAGGCAGGTAATATTTTTCCAGATATTCCCAAATCATGCGGTGTGTGCTGAACTGATGGATGATGGTCTTGAAAGATTCTTTGGCCATTTGGACCCATCGTTTGGGTACGCCGTTTTCATCGCGATCGTAAAAGTTTGGCACTACTTCTTTTTCCAGCAATTCGTAAAGTGATTGGCTGTCGTGTTGATCTTGCATTTCGGGATCGGCAAACTCTACGCCGTCACCAATAGCCCAGCCGTTATGTCCGTTGTACGCTTCCGGCCACCAGCCATCGAGAATGGACAGGTTAATGCCGCCGTTAATGGGCACTTTTTGACCGGAGGTACCGCTGGCTTCCAGAGGCCGGCGCGGATTGTTCAACCAAACATCACTGCCGGAAACCAGCGCTCGCGAAACCGCCATGGAATAACCTTCGATGAAAACGATCTTTCCCCGGTAGCCATCCTGCTGGGCAAAGTGATTAATCGTTCGGATCAATTCCTTGCCCGCATCATTTTGTGGATGCGCTTTTCCTGCAAATAAAATTTGTACCGGTCGTTCCGGATTGTTTAAAATCTTTTTCAACCTTTGCGGGTCTTTAAAAATTAAGGTTGCCCGTTTGTAAGGAGCAAAACGCCGGGCAAAACCGATCGTCAATGTTTCCGGATCCAGAATCTGTTCGGCTGGTGGAAAGTGATGATTGCCAGAGGCAAAGCGCTGTAAACGTTTGGCATATTCGCCGCGCAGGTAGTCAGTCATTTCACGGCGTAGTTGCTGCATGGTTTGCCAGAAAACTTCGTCCGGTACCTGATCGATCTTTTGCCAGTAATCGGCATCCTGTAAATGAGCTCGCCAGTCTTTACCCAGATATTTTTCGATCATTTGAATCATCAGCGGATGGAGCCAGGTTTCGGTGTGAACACCGTTGGTAATGTGTCCAATGGGAATTTCTTCTTCAGGAATACCCGGAAACGCCTGCTTCCACATGGCTCGCGAAACTCTTCCGTGAATGGCGCTAACGCCGTTAGACATGCTGGAAAGATTAAGCGCCAGAACTGTTAATGAAAAATTTTCATGATGGTGTTCGTTTATGTGACGCCCTAAATTGAAGAATTGCTCTTCATTTAATCCTAAATTTTCCCAGAATGTTTTAAAATAGGTTCGCATTAAATCAAATTCGAAAGCTTCGTTGCCGGCAGGAATGGGCGTGTGCGTGGTAAACAGAGCAGAATTGCGCACCATTTGCAGGGCTTCGTCAAAGGTTAGTCCCAATTCCAGTAGTTCCCGTAAGCGCTCCAGCCCGGAAAAAGCCGAATGCCCTTCGTTCATGTGGATGACCGTGGGGTCATAGCCCATAGCCCGCAGGGCGCGAATGCCGCCAATACCAAGAATGATTTCCTGCTGGATGCGCGTTTCGCGTGTTCCCCCGTACAGGGTACCGGTTATTTCACGATCTTCCGGACGATTTGCTTCTACATTGCTGTCCAGCAAAAACAATTTAATGCGTCCCACATCGGCCTGCCAGATATGGGCCTGTACCATTCGATCCTTTAAAAATACAGAGATTGTTAACGGTTGTCCCTGGGCATCGGTCACCAGTTGAAAGGGCAACTGTTCTGGATTTAAGGCTTTATATTTTTCGATTTGATTGCCATTCTCGTCCACTTCCTGGGTGAAATAGGCATATTTGTAAAATAGACCTACGCCCACCAACGGTAAACCAAGATCACTGGCCGATTTTAAATGATCGCCGGCCAGAATGCCTAAGCCGCCCGAATAATTGGGCAATGATTCATGTACGCCAAATTCAGCTGAAAAATAGGCGATGACTTTATCTTTAAATTGTGGGAATTTTTGTTCAAACACAGTGGGTTTGGTTTGCAAATAAGCCTGAAATTTTTGATTTACCTGTTGCAACTGATCCAGAAACTGAGCATCTTGCGTCAGCTGTTGCATTCGTTCCGGCGAAAGCCTGCTTAGCAGGGCAACCGGATTGTGGCCTGTGGATTCCCACAGCCCCAGATCTATTTTTTTAAACAATTCGATGGCTTCGTAATTCCAGCTAAACCAGAGATTTTGACTTAAGCCTTCCAATGGCTTTAGCTCTTCCGGCAGCGATTTTAGAAAAGTCATAAACGTCTCCTTCGTTATTCACTCTAATTTGAGTTACTGATAGCCAAAATAGCAAATGGAATTAATTTCTGCAAATTAAAATGATCGAAATTTGTCGCTTAAATCTTAGCTGTTAAATTGGCACTGTTTGACAGATTGGCACGTTCAACCGTGAAATCTGACAGCCTTCATTTTCTTATAAAGCCACATAAAAACTGGTGTTATTTCAATATTTTTAACGCATTATCTATGTTTTGAAAATTTCTGGCGATTAATGGCACAAAAGTTGTAAATTGATTTGTGAATAAAATAAACAAAGGAGAATGAACGTGTCGGAAGTAAAAGTGGTTTCTGAGAGCGTAGAAGTATTACCGATCATGCCTTTGCGCAATACAGTGGTTTTTCCGCACCAGGTCATTCCACTGGCTGTGGGAAGGGAAAAATCACTGGCCCTGTTGAATAATCTGGATGAAGGATCGAAGGTTATTGGTTTGATTGCCCAGCGGGATGGTCGTATTGAGGACCCCACGGTTGATGATTTGTACGGCTGGGGTACGGCGGCCATGATTCTGAAAAAATTCAAGATGCCCGATGGCAGCGAACAGATTATTGTACAGGGGCTTTACCGTTTCCGTTTATTGGAAATGACGCAAACCGAGCCCTTTTTCATGGCTAAAGTGCAGCAAATGCCCGATGAATTTGTCAGCGATATGGAAGTGGAAGCGTTGATGAACAACATTAAAAATGTCTTCCAGAAAATTGTGGATTTTATTCCCTATCTCACCAATGAACACCGGGTCATGATTTTAAATACCGAAGAGCCTAACAAACTGGCTGACTTAGTAGCGGCTCAAATCAATTTTAGCGTTTCCGAAAAACAGCAGGTGCTGGAAATCCAGAATGTAAAAGATCGTCTGAAAAAGGTTAATTATTTAATCAATAAAGAACTGCAGATTTTAGAATTAGGCAATAAAATTCAAAGCGATGTTCAGGGCGAGCTGAACAAAACGCAGCGTCAGTACTTTTTACGTGAACAGTTGAAGGCCATTAAAAAAGAATTGGGCGAGTACGAAGATGAAAGTACCGAGATCGAAGAACTGCGGGAAAAACTGGCCAAGTTGAAAATGCCGGCCGAAGTGCGTAAAGTGGCTGAAAAAGAACTGAACCGCCTGGCTAAAATGTCGCCCATGGCCAGTGAGTACACGGTAACCCGCACCTATCTGGACTGGTTAATGGAAATGCCCTGGAAAAAAAGCACCCGTGACCGGCTGGATGTGAAAGAAGCAGAGCGCATCCTGAATGAAGATCACTATGGCCTGGAAAAAGTGAAGAAACGTATTTTGGAATATCTGGCCGTGCGGCAGTTGAAGTCGGACATGAAGGGGCCGATTCTCTGTTTTGTCGGGCCTCCGGGAGTTGGTAAAACCAGTTTAGGACGTTCCATTGCCCGTGCTTTGAATCGTAAGTTTTCGCGCATGTCATTGGGCGGTGTGCGCGACGAAGCTGAAATTCGCGGACATCGCAGAACCTACGTTGGGGCATTACCTGGGCGTATTATTCAGGAGATTAAAAAGGTAGGTTCCAATAATCCGGTAATCATGCTCGATGAAATCGATAAACTGGGTATGGATTTCCGTGGCGATCCTTCATCGGCATTGTTAGAGGTTTTAGATCCGGAACAGAATTTTTCCTTTACGGACCACTATCTTGAAGTGCCGTTCGATTTGTCGAAGGTGATGTTTATTGCCACGGCCAATATTATGGACACCATTCCTGCGCCTCTGCTGGACCGTATGGAGGTGATCGAGATTAACGGTTACATTGACGAAGAAAAGCTGCACATCGCCGAGCAATACCTGATTCAAAAGCAGCTTAAAAATCATGGATTGACCGAAGAACAGATTACCTTTACACGCAGCGCAATTTTGAAAATCATTAACCGTTACACACGCGAAGCAGGCGTACGTAATCTGGAACGTGAAATCGCTTCCATTGTGCGTGGCGTAGCCAAGGAGATTGTTGAGGGTAAAATAAAGAAACGGCGGATTACGCCTAAAATGGTGGAAAAATACCTGGGGCCGGAACGGTATTTTTCGGAAGTGGCCGAACGTGTTTCGCGTCCTGGTGTAGCCACTGGACTGGCCTGGACACCAGTGGGCGGCGACATTCTGTTCATTGAAGCCACTAAAATGAAAGGTAAAGGGCAGTTGCAACTGACCGGAAAGCTAGGTGAGGTAATGAAGGAATCGGCCAGCGCGGCCATGAGTTACCTGCGTTCGAACGCGGAAAAGTATGGCATTGAAGATGACTTTTACGAAAAATACG
>JAGHBR010000458.1 GCA_021160885.1 Caldisericaceae bacterium | reverse complement strand
GTATTGATTTGTAAAGAACGTAACGCGTAACACGTGACACGTTACGAGTTAAATGAGGTTTGCTTGTTACTTGTTACATGTCACGCGTCACGTGTTACTTTAGATCTTTTCACGCAAATAACGCAAATTTACACAGAAAAATGCTGAAAATATCTATTCAAAAAAATACAAAAAAAATTATGCGAAGTTCTGCGAGTTCTGCGAGAGACTTTTTCCACGCAGATCGCGAAGATTTACGCAGAATAGCGCTGAGAAATCTATACAAAAAATAAAAAAAACTCACCACTGCCAGCCAATTACCAGCAGTAGTGAGTTTCAAAATCAATTATTTTAAGGAATTGAATTATTTCTCTCCCATAAAAGGATACGTCCAGTCTTCCGGTGGCACCATAGTTTCTTTAATGGAGCGTACGTTCATCCAGCGGATCATGTTCAGGTAACTGCCTGCTTTGTCGTTGGTGCCGGAGGCCCGTCCACCCCCAAACGGTTGCTGTCCAACCACAGCCGCCGTCGGTTTATCATTAATGTAGAAATTTCCGGCCGTATTGCGCAGTTTGTCCTCCATATAACGCAATGCTTCTCGGTCTTGTGCCCAGATGGCTCCGGTCAAACCATACGGCGAGGTGGTATCACACAATTCCAGAGCTTCTTCAAACTGATCATCCTTGTACACATAAATGGTGAGTACCGGACCAAAGATCTCTTCTTCCATGGTCTTAAATTTTGGATTGGTGGTAACGATGGTGGTTGGTTCAATGAAAAAGCCTTTAGAGTCGTCGTACTTACCGCCGGTAATGATTTCGGCTTCGTCGGAATTTTTAGCGTAATCGATGTAAGAAGTAATGCTTTCAAAAGCAGCCCGATCAATCACTGCCGTCATGAAATTGCGGAAATCAGTCGGTTCGCCCATTTTTATCTTTTTCACTTCTTCAATGTACATCTCTTTAAATTCCGTCCAAAGCGATTCCGGGATGTACATGCGGGAAGCAGCTGAACATTTCTGTCCCTGATATTCAAAAGCACCACGAATGGTTGCCACCACCAGTGGTTTAACCTTAGCCGATGGATGCACAAAAATGAAGTCTTTACCGCCTGTTTCACCAACTATACGCGGATAATACTTCATTTTGCTGATGTTTTCACCAACTTTGCGCCACATGGTTTGGAAGGTATTGGTTGAGCCGGTAAAGTGGATACCTGCCAGATATTCGCTTTCCAGAACCGGATTGCCTACCTGCGAGCCACTGCCCGGCACAAAGTTAATCACGCCATCCGGCAAACCGGCTTCCTGCAATAGTTTCATGATGAAATAAGCCGAATAAACAGCAGAAGAAGCTGGCTTCCACAGAGCAACATTACCAACAATAGCCGGAGCCGTTGGCAGATTACCGGCAATAGAGGTGAAATTAAAAGGCGTTACGGCAAAAACAAAACCTTCCAGGGGACGGTACTCCATGCGATTCCAGAATCCCTTTGGAGAAAATGGTTGTTCTTCCATCAGTTTAGCCATGTAGTAAGCATTAAAACGCCAGAAATCAGCCAGTTCTGCCACTGCGTCAATTTCGCTCTGGTAAGCCGTTTTGGACTGGCCCAACATGGTGGCCGCATTTAAGGTGTAACGCCAGGGGCCGGAAAGTAATTCAGCCGCTTTCAGAAAGATAGCCACACGATCCTGCCAGGGCATTTCAGCCCAGGTCTTACGTGCTTCCAGCGCCGCTTCAATGGCCATTTGGACCTCTTTGGCCGAAGCTTTGTGGTAAACTCCCAGTTTAATTTTGTGATTGTGCGGCGTGCGCATTTCGGCCGTACGACCGGTGTAAATTTCTTTACCGCCAATAATCAAGGGCACTTCAATTTCCTGCGCCTGCAATTCAGCCAGTTTATCTTTCAATGCTTTGCGTTCCGCTGTGCCGGGTGCGTAATCATAAACAGGTTCATTGGCCGGAGTCGGTACTTTAAAATAGGCATTGGACATATTTCACCTCCTTCGTTTAATCCGATTTACATTGTTACGAGTAGTACAATATAAGAAATAATGCCGACTAAAAGCAATAAAACCGGGACGTTTTTTTTCCCTATCTAATCTATTAATATTAAAAAATTTATGTGGTGTATTTTAAATATTCAGTCAGTCTAATATTTATAAACGAATTTTGTAAAAATACGATGTTGTTGCAATTAAAATTAGAACTCACATAAAAATAATCAAAAAATTTTGAATAAGTTCCCAATTTTGGGGTTCTGGTTAACAACCGGTAATCGTTTAATTTTTTTCAGGAATCGAATAATTGTTTTTAGAACCATTAAAACTTGTCTTTAGCGAAATTCAATTCTCTCCGGCTGAAAATAGGATAATTCTATGTTTCATGGTCGCTGATTAGTTCGGATTGATTTAAGCGAATCGACACCAATTTCAGTTCCCATCTTCCTGAAAAATTTTTAATTCAATCCTTTCAATTGGCCTGAAATGCCTTACCATTTTAAAAACTAAGAATTCGGTGTCTTTCGGTGGCCTGTGTCTCTGTCCAATACATATAACCACTTGTTTAGAAATCTCCACCTAATCCACGTTCTAAAAAAAGAATCAGTGCTAATCAGTGTCTATCAGTGGCTAAAAACATTAGTGAATTTCGGTGTCTTTCGGTGGCCTGTGTCTCTGTCCAATAT
>JAGHBR010000036.1 GCA_021160885.1 Caldisericaceae bacterium | reverse complement strand
CACTGCCAAGACCTGTGCCCAGCGTAACTTCGATGAAATTTTTCATTTCACGCGCCACTCCAAAAAGCATTTCGCCCAGTGCCGCCGCATTGGCGTCGTTGGTTACTGCCACCGGCACATTCAGGTGTTCTTTGGCCAATTCTACCAGATTCACACTGCCCCACTTTAAATTGGGGGGATTTTCAATGCTACCTGTGAAATAGTTGCCGTTAGGTGCACCGATACCAATGCCCAAAATGTTGGCATTCACTGAAAACTGTTTGTAATATTCATCTAGCTTGTAAAAAATTCTCTTAAACAGATCGCTGGCCGGCTTTTCTGATTGAGTGGGCAAATCAAAATGAACGTGTATTTTAGCCTTGCGATCGACCAACCCCACTTTGGTGTTCGTACCACCGATATCAATTCCGATTACAAAATCTTGATTGGACATTGACTCTCCTTTTATTCTAGTCCGTCAATTTTATTTAAGGCAATCGCGTAAGCGCCCAGGGCAACCGCCCGGCTGGTACCCAACTTAGAAACACCTACGCCCAGTCGAGGTAGTGCATCGTAAACCACCGTACGATTGCTGCCCGGCACTTTAACCTCACGGGCTTCGCCTTTCAGGAATTTATGCAATTCTGATTCATTTTCAAGATTAAATACAAAAGGAGAAAGTCGGCGGTAAGAATCTCCTTTAAAATTAGTGTAATGCCCATTCAATTCGGCCATCATTTTGTTTAAGAACAGAGGATGTGCACCAGCCAGCCCCCCGCCAATCACGGCAATGCCATCAATCAGGGTTAACACATTGGCAATGGCGTCGCCGAGGGCTTCTCCAAACGTTTCCCATGCTACAATGGCCGCCTGTTTATTTCCCGGTTTTAAGCCCATACCGATCTCAAAAATCTCCTTTGGTTCGGGTGAATCTTCAAAAGCAATGCCTGCCTGCTGAGCGTAAACGCGCCGCACTGCTCTGGCGCTGACACTCTCTTCGACATTCATTTCATGGTGTAATTTATTACGCACCAGCCATACTTCACCTGCTCCGGAATTATCGCCCGTGAACAATTCCCCGTCATGAACAATGCCACAACCAAAGCCGGTACCAAGTGTAAACCCTACCAGATTTTTAAAGCGTTTAGGACTGCCCGCTTTTTCCAGCATGTTGTTCACATAAGGTAAAAAGCCGGCCAGCGCTTCACCGTAAGCGTAAAGATCGCCATCATTGTTAATGAAGGTAGGCAATTTAAAATGGTCTTCCAGCATGGGGCCCAGTGCAACGCCACCACGAAAAGCCGGTAAATTACCCAGATCGCCAATGATGCCGCGAGGGTAATCGGCCGGGCCGGGAAAAGCAAAGCTAATGGCTACCGGCGGTTCGCTTAGTTGCTCTTTGATTTTTTCAAAACCTTCAACAATTGTTTTTAAGCAAAGGTCTAAATCATGACCATTGGCCGGCAAATGTACAGCCTGAGCAATTTCTTTATTACCTTTTATGGCCTGAAACACAAAATTTGTGCCCCCGGCATCCAGCGTCATCACAATTCGTTGATCCTTTTCGTAGCTCATTTACTTTGTCTCCTTAAAAAATTTTTACGCACCTGAGGTGACCTTATTTTTCAGCAAACCTGCGCTCGAAACCTGCTCGGAGAGCGGGGCTACGCCTGTTCAAAGTTAAGAGTTCAGAGTTAAGAGTGTAAGAGTAAACAACAGTTTTAACTAAACTCCATAATTATTCACTGTTTACTATTCGTTATTCGTTAATATTGAGCTCGCTGATGCTCGCAACCGCTCAGAGAGCGGTGCTACAGCTTTTCAAAGTTAAGAGTTAAGGGTTTAAGAGTTAAAGGGATTTGCCCCAACTCAGCTTAACTCAAAACTATTCACTATTCGTTATTCGTTATTCACTTTTCATTGTTCACTGTTATTTTAAAGGTTTACAGAAAATTTTATTTCTAATATTTGCCACCTGAAGAAAGCCAATCGACCTGGTTGTACATCAGGCTCTTTTCAAATTGTACATGGCCACGTACGTTACATAAGCAATGGCCAGCAACGGCACAAGAAAACCGGTTAAAATTGAGGCGGTTAAATCCTGAACCATGCCCATGATGGGAGGCACAATGGCTCCCCCCACAATAGCCATAATCATCAAGCCGGAAAGTTCATTGGTTTTTTCTGGCAAGTGGTCAATGGTAATGGAAAAGACCAGTGGGAAAATATTGGCAAAGGATATACCAATCAGAATTACTGCCACAACAGCCAGAGCTTCGCTTCCCAAAAACAACAGAACAATGGACACCACAGCAATTAAACTGGTGGCGATGAAAAACGGTTTGGGTTTAATCCAGGTAAGGAGTACACCGCCTAAAAATCGGCCAACCATTAAAGCCGTAAAAAATAATCCTGTTCCCAATAGACCCAATTTTTGAATGTTGATACCAAATTGGTCTTTTAAATAAAGTGGAATTCCGGAGCTCATACTAACTTCAGCGCCTACGTACAGAAAAATGGCCAGCACCATTAAAAGCACATAGTTATTTTTAAGCAAAGCCAGGCATGATTTTAAAGTAGCAGGTTTTGAGTTTTCGTGTTTCTTTTCTTCTACCTTGAGCGTGGAAACCCAAATCAAAGTAATCAGCACTACAACACTGTAAATAGGAAAAACAATTTTCCAATCAGCGTTCCAATAACGCGCAGCCAAAACCGGCAATACCGGCCCGCTTAAAGAGCCAATGGCTTTAACAAACTGGCCCAAGCTCAAATTTCTTGAATATTTACCTTCTTTTGAAACATCCCGCATGATGGGATTGCCAGCCACCTGCAAAATAGTTGCGCCTGCCCCTAAAAAGAGTACGGCCAGCAGTAACAAAGGAAAGGTTTTCATACTAATAATCGGTAAAACCAATCCAATTAAGGCAACAAATAAACCGAGTTGAAGCACAAACTTTTTCCCTTTCCGATCCTGGTAAATGCCCATGGGTACCGACAAAACACCAAACATAATAAAGCCAACGAAGGTCAGAAAAAAGGCTACGGTATTGCTAAGTACAAATTCTTCTTTAGCCAGGCCCACCAATGGCCCAACCACATCTCCGAATCCCATGACCAAAAAGGCAAAAAAAATAGGGGCCGAACGACGCATTACAATTTCCTCTCCTTTAAATTGCTTGTTGTCTCAGGTAAATATTTCCATTGCTTTTGGTTCAAGGCAGCAAAAGACTCCTTCAGGCAGCCTGCTTCTTTTTATTATATTTTTCAATCAGCTCTTTAATCACCGCTTCATTGAATTTGACAGGATATTTTTCACGTAACGCTTTAAGTAATTCGCTGCGGTAAGCTTTTCGTTTTTCTAACATTAAGCGATTTCTTACATAAGGTTCTACATCTTCAAACTTACTGTTTTTCCATAGAATTCTATAACGCTTAAAATAATCCCGCACTTCACCATCGTTAATAACAATAGCTTCGTCAATCAATTTCTTTTGGGCGATTTTTACTAACTCGTGGCGAAAATGGTAACGGACAAAATCCTGATATTTGGGATGTTTGTTTAAACCGCGTTCCAGACCATCGTAATACATTAGTTCTTTGGTTATTATTCTCTTAGCCATAATCTCAATATCTTCCGGTCGCTCCAGGCGATAGCGGTCATATTTCTTCATAGCGTTGTAATCTTCAACGAAATCGTTTAAAGTAAGAGAATCTTTGTCGTGTTTGATGAAAATTTGTTGCATCATTTCAGAATCGATTTTATCAGGATTCACATAACCAAAGATGCCTTTCCGTTCAAAAGCTTTTAACAGAGCCGGGTACAGATTTTTATTTAAAGTTAAATGAAATTTTTGAAATAGAGAATTGATGTAATCCCGTAGAAATTGAGTTCTGGCAGCCTGCTGAGCAATCTGTTCCAATCGTGCTTTTTCTTCTTCTATTGAGCCCACCTTCAATTTTTCGCGATACATTAGACGAATAATATGATAACCAAAATCGGTTTTAACCGGTTGTGAAATCTGCCCTACTTGCCACAATGAATAAGCGGCTTCTTCATATTCCGGTGCAGCCATTCCCGGAGTTAAATAATTGGAAAGCACCCCCTGCTTATTAGCGGTGTAAAGGTCATTGGAATATTTAAGCACCAGCTCATCCCAATCGGCGCCTTTAACCAGTGCATCAAAAATTGAATCGGCCAATGATTTGGAAGTGGCTAAAATTTGCTGCAAGGTTAACCGATAGGGCAAACGCTGATAAAGAGTTTGCATCTGTTTTTCAGAGACGTCGAAATGGTCTGGAATGATGCTGTTAAACAAAGGGCCATTGGGTTTGGTCATCTCTTCGATCTTTCTCTTCTTTAAAATCTTTTTGAATTCCGGTAGTTGATCCAGCCCGCTTGCTTTCGCTTCTGCCAGCAAATAAAGTTCATCCAAAAAATAGTGTTTGATGTAATTTTTCAATAAATCTTCTGTAATGGTTTTGGCTTTTTTAAAATCCTTACTGTATTCAAAAGCATGGTCAACTCTGGATGCCCATAAGTCAAAAGAATCAACCTGCGCAATCCACTCATGTCTCACCTTGGTTGGCTTTTCTTTTTTACAGGCAATAAAAAATAATAACCCTATTAAAACCAGAATTAATCCATTTTTGATTAAATTCATTTGAACCCCCTCGTTTATTCCGTTTTACACCGATCGATTAGTTCCTGTACTTTGCTGGTAGCCAAACCGGCCACTGTATCAGCTGCACCATAATAAACTTTGATTTCAGCCTCAGATAGCGCAAAGCCATGCTCGTCATAGGATTCACAGATCATGCCACTGGGGAAAACCACGTTAGGCACCTGCCCGGTTAATTCATAGAGTTCTCTTGGTTCAAGAATATTTTGTCGGGTTCTGGCCAGCACCTTTTGTGGATCATTTAAATCAAGTAGAACGGCACCCGCCTGATAAACGCTGGCCGAACCAAAGTGATGAGCCACACCGTGATAGATGTGAAGCCATCCTTCCTTGGTTTTGATTGGCGGCGGCCCGGAACCAATTGTCTCATCCCAGTAATGAAAGCGCCCTTTCATCACCGGTCCTTCTTCTTTCCAGTGCAACAAATCATCAGACGACGAAAGCCAGATTTCGGTTCCCGTCATAATGCCACCGCTTAATGCCTGGCGATTAGGCCGTTCCAAACGGATGTATTTGCCGCCTATTTTTTCCGGGAACAAAACGCCATTGCGCACGTCTCCCCTGCCCACAATGTCCATAAACTCAAACGTTTCAAAATCTTTGGTTATGGCCAGGCCCAGTTTACAGCCATCATCCATATCCATGGCAAACATAATGTAGCAAACTCCCTCTATCATGGTCAAGCGGGGATCGTACACATGATAAATTTTTTCTTTAATTTTTTCAAGTCCTTCGAAAATCACCGGATTTTTTGCAACTTTAAAGTGTATTCCATCCTGGCTGGTGGCTTTTAAGGTAAAGGTTTCTCTACCTCTGTTCTGCACTCGCAAAAGAAGAATGTATTGATCTTTAAATTTTATGGCGCCCGGATTAAAGACCGAAGATACATCTACCAGATTGGGGGGTAAGTTTGGTATGTCTTTCCTCGTAAGAATTGGATTTTTCTGATATCGTTTAAGCATAGTTCCCTTTTTGCTTGTTTCGTTTCCTCTGTTTTAAATTGCGCTTAATATAAGGTTTATTTTGATAAAATACTAACTATTTTTATTCAATAAAAGATTTGTAATTTACGATTTTCTTAAATAGATAAAAACATTTTCCTGCTTTAATTCAGAAGAAAAAGCTAAACAAAATCTTGAAGGCAGGATTAGTAGTTTTCTTGAGTCTCATCAATTTAGGGGCAAAAAAGGTTAACTTTAATCCGTTGTTCAAAATTAAATAAAAGCAGGCTTCACATGATACAATTAGCAAAAAATTGACAAGAAATTTAGGAGAGTCTTGATAGACAAGGCTTAAGAGGCAATTTGAGAACTAAAAAATGAGATTAATAAAAAAAGCATTGTATCTTCCAATAAAAATAGGGAGATACAATGCTTTTAATGAGATTCTTATTTTTTAATAAAGAAACCTTTGAAAAAAACAGGGATTCTCCAAACCGGTCAACTTAGAGATTCCCTCCTGCGCGGGAATGACATTCTTAATGATTTTTTCAAAGGTTTCAGTTTAATAATTTATTCACGATAGTAACTTTCTTTAATTAATTCCAACATTTCCGCATCCGTTGCGACTCTTGGGTTTGCCTTGTAATCGGGTAACACCATAGAAGCTTTTGCCAAAAGAGGGATCTCTTCTTCAGGCATATTAGCATCTTTAAGGCTCATCCACATGCCAATATTTTTAATAAAACTATCGATTTCTTCGCATGCCTTCTGAGCAGCTTCCTCATCTGAAACATTATTTAATTCAGAGTTAAAAATTCTTCCTACAGTAGCAAATTGTGGAATAGCAGATTTATAAGTGAATCTTGAAAATGAAGGATAGATGATGGCTAATGATTCCCCATGCATCACATGTGGATACAACCCACTTATTGCCATCCCCACGCCGTGAGGAAGCGTTACCCCGGCATTTGCGATGCACAATCCGGCAAATGTATCTGCCAGGGCCATTTTTGATCTGAGTTCTAAATTAGTAAGATCTTTCAATAGAGCTGGAAGAGTTTCTACAATTATTTGTATTGCCTTATAAGCAAGAGTATCTACATAGGTAGATGAATTTGGATGTAGTGTGCTTTCGAAGGCATGGCAAAATGCGTCGAAACCGGTGGATGCTGTTACATGTTCAGGTAATGTCAACATGAGCTTAGGATCAACAATGGCAATTTTAGGGAATAGATTTGAATGATATAAGGCTGATTTATTTCGTTCTTTTGGATTAGTGACAACAGCAACCTGAGTTACTTGTGATCCAGTGCCTGAAGTTGTAGAAATAGCAATTACAGGTAACGTCTTTTCGGTTGGTTGAGACTCACGAAAATACAAATAATCCCAGCAAGAACCTTCATGTGTAGCTTCCACGGCAATTGCCTTTGCACTATCCATACTGGAGCCGCCACCTAATCCGACCACGAAGTCAACTTTATTCTCGATTGCCATTTTCGCCCCTTCAGCAATATTATCGGTTGTCGGATTAGGCTGAACCTGATCAAAGTGGAACACTTCAATTTGAGCATCTGTCAATATTTTTTTAGCCCTCTCGAATAATGGTTGCAGAACAGGTATGGGAGGGGTTGTGACTAATAAACATTTTTTACCATATCGTCTGGCGAACTGGCCCAACTCTTCTATTCGATCTACCCCATAAATTAT
>JAGHBR010000450.1 GCA_021160885.1 Caldisericaceae bacterium | reverse complement strand
GTATTTCTTTTGCACTTAAATTGTACACAATACTCCATTGTGTGTCGGCTTGTTTGACAGAATTTAAAATATTAAATGCATCATTTTCTTTTAATTTATTCCCAATTTTTATCAAAGTTGCCGCCCTGACAAATCTCTCCTGTGATTCCGTACCATTTGACACAGTTCTTTGGCCCCCAAAACCTTTGTAATGTCTAAGATACTTGAGCGAATTTTGATAACTGTTGTTGGTTAAAACAGGCACGACTATTTTATCACCAGTATAAACTTTAATTTTACCTTCAAGAAATTCAATAATTGCCACTTGACCATGTTGGTCACAAACCATATAGTGCAATTTGAATAATAGAGGTGAAATCGTGATTTTATCAAGGCTTTTAATTACTTCATCTACGCTTTTTGAATTATCTAACTGATACTGAACCCACTGGAATTCGTTTAGCACATTTTTCTTCTCAGATGGATATTATGGATATTGTGAAAGACTGTAGCTCGTCTCTTCTATGACAAGACCTTCTTCATTCATCCCACCAAGTGGAAATTCTTTTCCAAATTGGTTGAAAGTGATGCTACCATAGCGGGATTCCCATTTAACAGGATCACCATCGTTCATTTCAAAGGCGACTTTTTTTACACCTCTTTTATTGACAACTATAAATCCATCATCAATAAACCAATCGAGATTCTTTGCTAATAATACCTTGCCATCTCTCTTCAATACAAAAATAGTACAAGCATAAAGTTGATATGAAATGAAAACAACTAATAGAAGGGTATTCACAAATTTTTGATAAATTTTCACTGAATTCTATTCCTTTTGTAAATAACTATCAGGTTCAGCCGCGATTTAAGCAGTTACTATATATCAAGGCGCGCTAATTAATTAGCATATTCATATTCAATTCGCTGGATACGTCCGCGCCAGTAAGGTTTTGACCCTTCCGGCAAAAGCCACGCTACCTCGCCATCAAGCGGTATCAGCATTCCATCACGCAAATGATAGTTCCAAAAGTGACCTTGCCAGGGAGTTGCTACCAGCGCTCCATCCACTTTGCGGTAGCGCCCATCAGAACGCACTGAGTTGATTAATCCCTGAGCATCAAACTGAAACACCAGCTTTACTGTCGTTGTGCCATCAGTGAGCGTCGCTCTGGCCAGTCTGTCATCAATTGCCTCCCAAACCACGCCCTGGCCTGGAAGAAGCACCGTCGGGTACCACGCCGCTTCAGCGAAAAAGCGCATCAACTCTCCCTGTACCAGTTCTGGCGTGCTGGGCTCCTTCATCACTGTAAAAAGTCCGAACAGCTTCGCAGTCAGGATGCCCTCACCTGCAACATAAGCATCATGGACATGAACGGTCATTGCTGGTGCCATGCTAATGCGAGCATCCCAGACAAAACCCGGACGATGGGTGATGACACGCTGAGTCGACCTGAACGGCTTCCATTGCTCTCCAGTTTCGCTCATGTTGAAGGTTCCAGTGTGTTCCATGCTGACCGCCGCAACCAACGGCTGCCCCTCCTTCAAAACAGCATGGAAGTAACGTTGGACAGGCGCGGGCAACCCCTCCAATTCGCGTGGATCATACACTTTTCTGGTGAGCGGTATACGTGCTGCCCCTATTTTCGTATGCAGTCCTCTCGTATCCGATTGCCAGCGATTGGTACCGTAGAGGATTACAGCCGTAATAACGAACGCTAGAACGACGAATGCAACTACAATTACTTTCCACCACATGTCTTATGCTCCTTCTGCCGAACGGTTCGGCTAATAGGCTGGCAAAGAAGCGCAGCGAATTTGCCAGTCCTACTTCAGCCGCTGGTTATGGCTTGCTTTCGCAATTCATCCTAAAACTAGGAGGCCAAAGTGAAAATGAATCCCACTTAGATACCTCTTTTTGAAATTCATCCCATTTCTTTTGGGCTTTATCCAATTTTTCTTGAGTTGACCATCTTTTATCAAGATTTTCTAGGTGGTTATATTGGGGAACAGGCAATCCTCCAAGGTTGGATTCCCAAAGAAGTTGACTCGAGATGAAAGAAGCAACTTGATAGATAATCTTATGTGATGTTTCCAAATGTTTCAAGGTTAGCACTTTTTCTTCATCCGAAAGACCTGCTCTTGTTTCCGGTGCGGCAGCATGGGCTATAAATTTGTCAACATACTTCTTAATATTTTCGCATTTTTTGATTTCAGCTTCCAAGTGTTCCAGAACCTCAATCTTAATTAGATCTTTTCTTGATCGCTTTTTGGGGTGTACTTGTGCCAAAATGTCAAAATTCTTATGGACTATTTCATCCATTGACCACGCATCTGGCCCTTGTGTCGGCAAAGAGCCCACATTACCGCCGGTCTTGCTCACGGGCAGGGAAGAGAGCCACTTCTGGTGAACTAGTTCGTAATCATATGGTAGTCCATCATAACAAACATAGTTTTCACGCGTTATAAGACTTAAATTCTGTTTAATGTCGTCTAGAATTCTCCTTAACGAAATAACAGCCAATTTTGGATTTCTTTTTGGCTTTTCAATGAGCCGCCTAATTGTCGCCGCTTGAGTTGTAGCGAAACCAGCATCGAAAAGACGAATCACAGGGCGGTTGAACCCTACGCCCTTTTCAGGCTCTGTAACTGCAATTTTCCTCAGCTCATTTACTGTCAAAAATAGGGCATGATCCCAGAGCATAGAATAAATCTGTTGGGATATCGAGTGAGGATCTTCACCGTGCAGCCATTCCATCCATTGCAGTCGTTTTTGGCGAAATGCTTCGCCTTTTCTCTTATCGAGAATATCGCATTGTTCAATTGTATAGTTGTAGGCGTATCTTTTTTTCATATTAAGGCCATAACATAGTACTATTAGACTTAGGCTCTACTTAACTTTATCAGCTTCCCAATTTAGGGAATAAACTTCCCTTTACACGGAATACTCAGGTGCCAGATATGATCCGTTCTTCTAAGCCTAATTTCATGATTTGTCCATAAGCCAATTCCCAGGTTTTTTTCTATGGATGTCATCACCCGCAGGCCGCTTTCATAATTTTTTGAATATGCTTCTCTTTAAAGTCAACATGAATCAGGAGTAAATAGGTCGAGGCGACGTTTGTTTTTAGGTTTTCAGCTGCATTCAAAAGAAACTTAGCTCCTTACATGCGAAGAAAAATTCCATAACAATTTACAAAAGGCCCTGTTTCAAATGCAAGAATTCATTTCAAAAATTTGCCGCGCCATTGGCAGGCAGCTATCTTTTGCATGGTAAGCTTCCTGGATTGTTAAAAGCGCCCATTGGCTGAAATACGCCATTTCAGCTTTTCATGCCAGATGACACCAACTCGCCTTACACACCAATCGCTTCCAAACTACTTTAACAACATCATTTTAATCGTCGCTTGCTGGTTAGCGGATTGTAAGCGGGCAAAGTAAAGTCCGCTGGGCAAAGTGCTGCCGTCAAATTTTACGGTGTGCAGACCAGCAGGCTGCCATTTATCGACCAGGGTAATAATCGCTCTTCCGGAAACATCAAACACTGTCAGCTTAACCCGTGCCGCCTGACCAAGCTGATACTTAATCGTTGTTTCAGGATTGAAAGGATTGGGGAAGTTCGGGTAAAGCTCAAATCCTTTTACAATTGCTTCTTCAGTATTTTCCAGGACGGTTAGTTGATAGGGGAGTGTACGACTTTGTGTGCGTTGATGGCCTGTGGCGTCTGCCAGGTAAATGTTAACCCAATCCGGTCGTTCCGGCAACTCGCCGTTTTCTACCGTTTGTTTCCATTCCTCGTCGGTCATTCGTTCAAAATTCGAAGTTATCGTTTCGTAATAAGACATCAAGGGGCCGACGAAAACAAGGGGAGGAAAGTTCGGATAGTTTGCCCGGGCCAGAAAGAAACCAAGATTCACCTTACCAGTGGCTACATGTAGCACATTCCCGACTACGTTGCCATACTCATCGGTAGGCTGAGTGTGAACGTCTGCAATTACTAAATCATCTTTTATTATGTCATCGCCAATGTAGAATAAGGAAGCATACCAGCCGTCATAGGGTGGCTTGCCGCTTTCACCCGATTCAAAAAGCATTTTCTTTAACCAGGCGATTTCCTGATCATTAAACGGGGTGTTGTTTAATTCTTTGTTGGCCAGAGTTTGCAACCGAGTCATAACATCGTTTAAGTCAGAAAAATATCTCAAAATGGAGGAAACCAGGTTCTGTTCATCCTTGAACTGGCTGAAGAATTGATGAGCTGTTTGTGCAAATTGGGAAATGCGCGCATAAAATTCCGGATAAGGTTCAACAAAAGAGTAAGGAAAAGAACAGCCGGTTGCGCCAGTGTAAGACTGCTTGGCGTACAGCAGATTATCGTGCCTTAACTGCGCCCAGGAGGCCAGTTGCGTATTGAGCTTACATTGATGCCAGGCCGCGCTTCTGATAAAATCGGGCAACGGATCAAAATCGTGCGATGGATTCAATGCCCGTATGGCATTTAACCAGACATTGTACAGAGAAGCATCCCAGAATTCATCATCATAAGATTCCACTAAATAACGCAAAGCGTTCAGTTGTGAGGCGTATTTGTATTTTTCAATGTCGTCTTTTAACAAATAGAGCGCATCAGTGTTGCCCAGTACAAACATGGCATCCAAAGGATCGGGCAGCGGGCGCCAGATGGTTTTACCGTTAAAGACGATTCGATCGTAAACAACATTGGAAAAGATGTAGGAATCAATGATGAAGCGCTGTCCGGAAAGCAGAAAAATGACCGGTAAGGTATCGGGCTGAGCATTAAACGGATCGAGCATTAAAATGTGGCCTAAAATTTTTTGTTGCGCCATCTGTGAATTTTTTAATGCCGATTGAAAGGGATCGTAAAACGAGTCATCCAAAAGCTGGCTGGCATCCGTTATGCCCTGCTCGTGGACTATATCCCGGAATTCTTCTGGCGTTAAATTGTCGCTTTCTCCCACCATAAAATTGATGATTTGATCGTTCTGTCTGAGAAAATCACGTACATTAGCTAAATCGAGTAATTCGTGCAGCATAAAGGCGGCCAGATTCATGCGCCGGATTTCTTCTTTGCTCCACGGTGGTTCCCAGGGATTTTTTGGTGGCGACGTTAAAAAGAAACCGATGCGGCCCAACCACATCATGGTCTTGAAATATTCGCATAGTCCTTCGCGGGTGTAATGTCCGCGAACCTTGAACTGACTGAAATCAATCTTCCTTAGACGTTCGCTAAAAAGTTGCAATTGGGCAAATTGTTCCTCTTGAATGGCTTGCCAGACGGTATCAATTTTGCCCTGATTCACAAATTGAGCATTTACTTGTTGCCCTTCAAATAAGGATTTAGCTATGGTAACGTACAGGTCAATATCGCCCAGGGCCTGATGCAGTCTGCTGTTTTGCTCATATTTTTGAACCAGAAGCGGAAAGCTGGAATACAGACCGTTTACTATTTTCTCAAGATTCGGCTTCATGATGGCCAGTTCAATGTCGGACAGCAGTTGGTCATAGGAAACATGTAGCGCATGCAAGATGGCATCCGTTGTTACAAACACCGGCAGGTCTCGTTGGTAAATGGCATGAAAAGCCAGGCCGAAATTGGTAAAAGACAACCGTTCCGTGACTACAAAATGATTTTCCCTGAGCAATCTAATTTCATCTTCCGTTAGATTAAATTTAATCCTGACCGAATCGAAATACTGATAATTGTTCAAATCGGTTTGTTCGGCGGAAAATTTGTAATAGGTGGATGAAAGCGGAAATTGTTCAGTCAGCGCCTGGTAGCCTAAATTTTGGTTTTCTGCGAGAAATTGGTAATAGGCGTCTAAATCGAAATTGGATTGGCCCAGAACAATGGAAAAAAGTCCAATGAAAAAAACTGGAATTAAAGCTAATTTTTTCATAGCTCCCTCCAGTGTGTTTGTTTATGTTACCCTCAACAATCAAAATTTAAATAATGAAAATTGATAAATCAAATAAATAAGAAGAATTTTGTGGATTTTAGCCAAGAAATCAAAAATCGAATTTCGAAATACGAAATTCGAAATCCCCAGTTCCCCAAAATGTAACACGGCTCTTTGAGCCGTTAAAACCATGCCAACCAAATTTATTTTCGCTCGCAACCGCTCAGAGAGCGGTGTTACACTTTTCGTAACAGCTCTGGAGAGTGGAACTACAGCTATTTCAAGTTAAGAGTGTAAGAGTTCAGAGTTAAGGGGAATTGCTACAGCTCTGCTTTTCTCTTAAAAAATTGTTCATTGGACAATGTTTATCAACTACAAGTTCCTAATTCTGAATTACCAGTTCCCAGTCTGTCAAGTGTCAAGTCATGAAATAGGTTTACAGAAAAAAAGTAAAAATAAAATAGTAGTCATTGTAAACCTTTCTTTTTGTGGTTTCGACCCATCCCGACCTCGGCTTACGCCTCGGCCACCCTTCCCTGCCAGCAGGGAATGGAAACAGAAGCAGGATTTAAGATTGGTCTTGCAAATCGGCACTGCGGTCCTACCTTGCCTTTGTAAGGGAAGGGAGTTAGAGGGATGGGGTTTTGGCCCACTTCAAAGCAGCACAACCTTTACACCTTTAACTTCATTCATGTTTTGACCCATCCCGACCTCGGCTGCCCCTTCATCTTTAAAATGAATGCTTAATTTTTTAAAAAATCAAGATTAACTCAATCCCCCCTTTTAATTTCCCCCCTTATT
>JAGHBR010000225.1 GCA_021160885.1 Caldisericaceae bacterium | reverse complement strand
GGAAACGGTTAATTTAATGCAGGCTTACCGGAAGTGACCAGCGTCCCAACAGAACTACCGTTTATAAAAATTTTGATGTTATTTTTGAAATTCAAAATAAAAATAGTTATCTTGAAGTAATTGTTTTTTTCGTGAAAAAATTTGACTTCATTTCTTTTTTAAATTCTAATTCAATCTTCAGGAGGCAAGATGAACGCACAATTTTCAATCAGTCCGTCGGGTTAACAGTTTCCTCTGCCCCAGGCAGAAGATTATCCGATCGAATTCGACAGACTTAAAAGGAGAGTTAAAGAAGAACGAGCCAAAGGCCGCGAAATTGTGGTGGTTATGGGATTAGGATTTGTAGGGGCCGTAATGGCCGCAATCGTAGCCGATACAGTTGATAAAAAAGGCCAGCCAAGTAAATTTGTCATTGGCATGCAACGGCCAAGTGTTCGTAGTTTCTGGAAAATTCCCCTGATTAATCGTGGTTTGTCTCCTGTAAAAGCTGAAGATCCGGAAGTGGATCCTATGATTGCTCGCGTGGTCAAAGAGAAAAAGACCATGATTGCTACTTACACTTACGATGTACTTTCACTGGCCGATGTGGTTGTAGTAGATGTCCAGTGCGATTATGTTAAGCACGACCTGGGTAATGTGCGCAGCGGGCACACGGACATGGTGGCTCTGGAAAAATCTTTTGGCATTATTGCCGAACATATTCCGCCCAATGCCCTGGTTTTAATTGAAACCACCGTACCACCCGGCACAACAGAACAGGTGGCCTACCCAATCATGAAAAAAATATTCAAACGGCGCGGCATTAACAGCGATCCCCTGTTATCCCACAGTTATGAACGCGTGATGCCGGGACGCAATTACGTTGCCAGCATCCGTGATTTCTGGCGTGTGTGCAGCGGCATCAACGAGGAAGCTAAAAATCGCGTTGTTAAATTCCTAAATGAAGTTTTAAACACAGACAAATTCCCGCTTACAGTGATGGATCGACCCATTGAATCAGAAACAGCCAAGATTGTAGAAAACAGTTACCGGGCAACCATTCTGGCCTTTTTGGATGAATGGAGTTTATTTGCCGAACGTAATGGTGTGGATTTAATTAAAGTGATTAATGCTATTAAGGTTCGCCCAACGCACAGAAATATTATTTTCCCCGGACCAGGTATTGGTGGATACTGTCTCCCTAAAGATGGAGGGTTAGGTCTGTGGGCTTACCAGCATATTTTAGGTTTTAATGATGATATTTTCCGCATTACTCCTAAAGCCATTGACATCAACGACACACGGGGTCTGCACGCAGCTCAGCTAACCCGGGACGCTTTACGTAATATGGGACAGCCTATTGCTGCGGCCGAAGTTTTGGTTTTAGGGGCAGCTTATCGTGAAGATGTTGGTGACACTCGTTACAGTGGTTCAGAAATCATCATTCGCAAACTAGCTGAAATGGGCGCCGAAATTAGAGTTCACGATCCATATGTTGACCATTGGTGGGAATTTGAAAAACAGGACACTTATCCCGCTCCGGGTCACAGCAAAGCGCGATTTTTTAGAAATCAGGAGAAACTCAAGGAGTTGCGGATTGAGAAAGACCTTAACAAAGCTCTAAAAGATGCCGAAGCGGTTGTTTTCGCTGTCCGACACAAACATTATCTTAAATTAGAACCAGACGCTGTGGTAAAGGCGATTGGGCATCCGGCGGCCATCATCGATTGTTTTGGCATTTTAAGCGATGATAAAATCAAACGTTATTTTGAATTAGGTTGCGAAGTCAAAGGTCTGGGTCGTGGACATATTCAAAGGATTAAAGATTTAGTGCGCAAAAGTGGAGAAAAAAATTAGAAAAATCAAATTTGATTTCAAAATTAGCAATAAACGAATTTGTACAGATTCTCACTGCAAACTTTAGCCTGGCATGCTGGTCAAATATTTGAATAATAGATTATTGAAAGTGACGGAGTTTTTAAAAGCTCTGTCACTTTTTAATTTTAAGGTGGTATTCAATTAGTGTCCATCCGTGTCAATCAGTGGCTAAAAATTTTGCTCTATCATAATTCCACTTAAATTGAATTTTTTCATTAATTTCATTAGTTTAATTTTTTTCAAATTTTTAATCAATTTAACAGGTAATTCTCTCATGGAGAAAAGCCTTAAAACAGTTGCGCTTCCTAAGGAACATGGCTCCTGGGCACTGACCTTCGAGCCATTAATTCTGGCTTTAATTGTAGGTTATTCTCTGCCGGGACTTTTTTTGTTTTTCGGCGCTGCTTTGGCTTTTTTAGCCCATCAACCAGTCCGCATTTTGTTAACCAAAAAGAATCACTCAAAATTAGCAGCCACGTTTCTCTTAATTTATGGTATTCCGGCCGCCTTTTTCATGATTCTTTTTTTACGCCTGGTTAGCTGGAACACGGCGCTACCCTTGCTGCTGGCTTTGGTTTTGATGTTCCTTTATTTAATCGCAGAATATTTTAATCTGCACCGTAAATTGTTAACAGAAATGATGGCTTCGGTGGCAATGGGATTGATCGCCTTATCTATTGTAATAAATGGTGGCTGGAACTGGCCAGAAGCTTTTCCCTTTTTAATTTTACTTTACCTGCGCAGCCTTTCCACAACCCTGTACGTGCACTACCGCTTAAAATTAGAAAGAAAACAGCCTGTCTCAACCTTCTGGTCTGAAATCTGGCAAGTATTAACCTTAATTATTGCTTTTTTACTTTATTTTAAATACAATCTTCCCTGGCTGGCCTTTTTAAGCATTTTGATTTTAGGCATTCGGGGCATATATGGACTTTCAGCCTGGCGCAAGCCAATGACCGTTAAACAAATCGGCCTGGCCGAATTTTTCTATGGATTGATTTTCGTTACGCTTTCGTCCATCGGTTATCTAATTTAATTTGGCTTTCCAAATCGACTTTATTATTAAAAAACACTTTTTATTAACTTGTCACATGTAACGCGTAACGCGTTACTTATTCCATTAAAGATTTCATTTTAAATTCCAGATATGTGGTAAAACAAACTTAACCAGTAAAGTAATCAATACAGAACCGATTAAATTTAAAATCACACCAATTCTGGCCATTTGTGGAATGGTCAGATAACGACTGCCGAACACAATAGCGTTAGGTGGAGTCGCTACCGGTAGCATAAAAGCATAACTGGCCGCCACACCAGCAGGAATAATAAGTAAAAAGGGATGCACATGCATGGCTATTGCTACACTACCCATTACCGGGATGATGATGGCTGCAGTAGCTGTGTTGGAAGTAACTTCTGTGAGCAACATGCTTAAAATAATCACCAGAAAAATAATAAGCATAATGTTTGTACCCTGTAAAACCGCTAACTGTGTGCCAATCCACCTGGCTAATCCGCTTTCACTAAAACCTTTAGCCAGGGCCAGCCCTCCGCCAAACAAAAAAATCACATCCCAGGGTAAGCGCACAGCCGATTGCCAGTCCAGCACAAATACCCCCCTTTTCCAGTCTACAGGAATTAAGAAGAGCGCAATGGCTCCGGCTATGGCTATGGTAGCATCATGAATGGTTGATGGCCCCAAATGCACAAATCCACGACTGATCCACAGAGCAGCAACAATAGCAAATACGGTCAGCACATAGCATTCGGCTTTTTTCATTTTACCAAGTTTTTTTAATTCCGAAACCAGAAGTTCTTTGCCGCCAGGTAATTGATCAATTTCTGGCACTGAGGCAAAACGTGTTAAATAAACCCAGGCCACAAACAGCATGATCACCGCCAGGGGCAAGCCAAACAACATCCATTGTGCGAACTTAATATGCACATGATAGGTTTGTTCCACGAATCCAACCATAATTGTATTTGGTGGGGTTCCGATGATGGTGGCCACGCCTCCAATGGAAGCGGCGTAAGCAATGCCCAACATAATAGCTGTACCAAACTTAAAATTTGGTGGTGTGGTATTAATATCGTAATCACCGCTTTTTTTAATAAATTCAACCGTTTGTTTGATGACCGCCAGACCAATCGGTACCATCATCATCGTCGTGGCCGTGTTACTGATCCACATGGAGAGAAAAGCCGTAGCCACCATAAAACCTAAAATAATTCGCCTGCTGCTAAAGCCAACCAGCTTAATGGTGTGTAAAGCCACTCTACGATGTAAATTCCACTTTTCCATGGCAATGGCAATTAAAAACCCGCCCATGAATAAAAAGATTAAATGATGGGCATAAGGCGCGCTGGCCTCTTTGGCACTTAAAACGCCCAATCCAGGAAAAAGCGCCAGTGGCAACAAGGCAGTCGCCGGAATGGGGATAGCTTCGGTGATCCACCAGATGGTCATCAGGCTGGCCACTGCCGCCACTTTAACCGCCGCCGGTTGCAAAATGCTGTTATCAGGTAAAAAGATTAAGATTAACAGAAAAATAAGAGGGCCTAAAAAGAAACCGATTTTCTTGCGTCGTACCAGCATCAGAAACTCCTACGAACAATACATCTATTTACATTTATTTACTAAATTAAATCGTTTTTTTCAAATTAAACATTGCTTTTTTTCTCGATGTACTGAGTTTTAATTTCTTGCATATTACCAGATTAATGCCATTGAACACGGGATCAGGAACTGGAAAAGGAAGAGGAAAATCATTCAACACTCAAAATTTAAAATTCAAAATTTCTTGAGGATTAGGTAGCTACTGCTTAACTTTCTGAAGAGATTTATTTCTTTAAAACAGGAATAAAAATTTGGAAATTGCTTTTTAAACTTGTAGTTTAAAAAGCAATTGTTTTAAAGTAATTTTTAGGAGTTTTTAAATGCAGATTACAGACAACAAGGTTGTGTCTATCCATTACACACTCAAAAATGATGCTGGTGAAGTTTTGGATAGCTCAATCGGTCAACAACCCTTAGCTTACCTGCACGGCAGGAAAAATATTATTAGCGGTTTAGAAAATGCTCTCACCGGTAAAAACGTTGGTGACAAATTTCATGTGGATGTTCCACCAGAAGAAGCCTATGGCGAACGCAACGATACGCTTTTTCAGGAATTGCCCAGAGAAGTCTTTCAAGGCGTGGACAATATTGAACCGGGCATGCAGTTTTACAGTGAAACACCGGAAGGCGTGCAAATGATTACGGTTACCAAGGTGGAAGGCGATACCATTACAGTTGATGCCAATCATCCGCTGGCTGGCCAGACCCTACATTTTGACGTAGAAGTCATGGACGTTAGAGAAGCCACTGAAGAAGAACTGCAGCATGGGCATGTGCATGATAGCAGCCATCAGCATTAAACCTTAATTTTGACCATTTCTCGATAGGAAATAAAAATCCGGCTTCGGCCGGATTTTTTATTGTCTTTCTGGCTCCGTTTTAAAATACTTTTTTTATAAGATGACTGACTTTAGTGTGTCAAAATATTTATACAATTCTAATTAATGATTAAATGGTTGAATTGAAATGTAGGCTGAGAAATGAAAACCGACTTCCAATGATTATGACTGGTAAATAACAGAGGGAAATCATTCAAAATTCCCAGTACTCTTTTAAGTATTAAATAAAGTGGTTAAAATTATTCCGCATCCTTCTGCGACTTCTGCGAGAAAATAATTTTGTGTGCTTCGTTGGCTAATTTTGTTTGTATCTTTGCTGCATTAGAATAATCTTCACAATAAACGCAGCCAAAAGTCCCGCTAAAAGATGACACATTAAATAAATGGAAATAATCGTTACTTTACTTATTGTATCCTGAGGGATATCAATTAAACTGGCAACCATTCGTTTAAACTTAACCAAATGGATTGAGTTACAAAACATGCCTCTGGTTAATAATGGATGAAAAGCACTGTACATTTCAAGGCTAACCCCAACAAGAGCATCAGCAACAAATCTCAAGCCAACTATAAGGAAAATAATCTCAGCTAAAAAAGCTTCATTAAGGATGGCAATAAATGGACCATGAAAAACCATTCCAGAATGGAACAATTTTATTGTTGCTGCCACAATTCCCATAAGCATAATGCTCCCCTTTAAAGGAGCAAAGCGTTTAGCCAACATAATAAAAATGGCAATGAAAAAGGGCATTAAAATACTAAAAAGAGCAGGCTGCCAATTTTTCAACAATTTGCTAAAAAAAAGTTCTAAGACAGCCCAAATTAGTCCGGCCCCTAAAATCCGCGGAATTTGTTGTTCGATTGAGATTCTCTTCTTCATAATAAAAAAGAAGAACGGGCGCCAGAATTTTCTCAAACGCCCGTTCATTCAATGAATTAGAATTTCCTGCCTTTAAAAAATGATTTACCCGGCAGAACCAGATCAATCACCTGCTCTTTCATTTTCTTTAAATCATATTCATTCCGCTTCTTGTAAACATTAAATGTAGAATCCACAACCGGTGAATTTGAGAATTTGTTTCCTAAATAATACTCTTTGTTTTCGTAACGATCAAGCCAGATTTGCCATTGTTCATCAGAAAGCAAACCACGTTGATAGGCGGCTTCAACATTTTTGTACACGCGATCCCAGTAATCGGGATAGTTATTGTAAACAAATGGAGTAGTATTCGTTTTGGTAGGAATTCCCCAGGCGTTACCAGGCATATCGTAAAGAGCGTAAGTAATAAATTTAGCAGGATGTTTTGATTCAGCAATCTTTTTGGCCTCAGTATCGCCGTGCTCAGCGGCCCATTTAATGACCTCCATCAAATCTTCCTGAACTTCCCAGATACCATGCCATTGCGTAAAATCAGCGCCCATCATTTCTGCGCCCATCCTAAAGCGGCGTCCTTCATGGTGCCAACCGTAATACATCAAATGTTCAGGGTCTTCATCCCAGCCATTTAGCACAGGATCTGAATAGAATTTACCATTAACTTCAAGACGACTGATCTTACCGTTTTTGGTCAATTTTTTGGTCCAGTAGACAAATTGCCTACGTATTTCATTGTATTGTAAATTGACCAGGTCAGCCGTTAACAGATACGTTTTGTAGAAATCTGGAGCGTGACAACTTGAGCAAATGGCTTCCATGCGTTCACGCTTTTTTTGCCAGTTACCTAGTTCTTCTTCATTCCAGACCGTTCTAAAGCTCCAGGTCATTTGCGATTCCCAGGCCAGACGAGCGCTAACATTGTGCGTTAGTGGTTGGGTTTCGTTGGCTTCCATATGACAGGTTGTACAAACCGGTACTTCGAGAGGAATAGGTTCGCCTTGTTTTGAAGTATAGTTCATATCCCAATGGGCCGATTTTGCTTTAAAGATATTGCCATGTTTCGATTCCAGATAGATTTCGATCTGTGGATGGTCTGGTCCCATATGGCATTCACCGCAAGTCTCTGGCTGCCGGGCCACCGACTTACTAAACGAGTGTTTAGCATGGCAAACATCACATTCGCCGACGCTGCCATCCGGCCATATATTGCCAATATTATGGCATTGTTCACAGCCATGGCGCGTAGCAATCGGATTTTCAAAAACGGCGCGGTCAGCATTTTTCAATAACCAGAACTGATGGGCATGTTTACTATCAGCAAATTCGGCTACTTGCTGTTCGTGGCATTTAGCACAGTCTTTTGGTGTGGGATGACGGCCGATTAAAATGTCGCTACCAGTACAGGTAAAGGCATCAAAATCATCTTTAGCCGCTTCATGACATTCGTAACAGCCCGTGCCGGAAACCGCATGCTTACTTTCCTTCCAGGCATCAATCTGCTTAACCGCAATGCCTTTCTTTTCATGGCAAGTAATACATTTAGCCGACATGTCATCAATTTCTATTTCCGGCTTAAAAGAACGACTTTTTTTCATTTCCACGCCGGCCACAATTATTAGCGCTACAATCAGCAAAATGCTAAATATTCCGATGAGCCATTGTTGAGCTTTAACAGTATCCATACATCCTCCTGCTTTTATTTAAATTACAATTGTTTCCCAGATGGTTAAAATTAAGGTAATTATCAAAGTTAAAACACCAGCCGTACGGCTGAAAATGGTCTGTTTTCTTTTTTCTTTAGACAACAACGGCTCAATGAACGGCCAAAAAGTAAAAACCAGCACAAAAGCAGCCGTAGCGTAAATTCCCACATGTAGAGACACCATTTTTAGAAAGCGATAGGTGGGGAAAAAGTACCATTCCGGTTTAATGTGCGTTGGCGTTACCGAAGGATCGGCAGGTATGCCGATTCCCGGTGGCAGAACTACCGTTAAAGTACTCATTAGCGTAAGCAAAAACAGAGTAGCAATGATAATTTTGTAAAAATGATGCGGATAAAATGAGTAATATTTTTCTTCAAAACCTTCTGGTATTGAAACGCCGTGCAAGCGCAAAATCACAATGTGCAAAAAAATGAAAAAGAAAATTATACCCGGTAAAATCATCACATGTAAAGTGTAAAAGCGCGTCAATGTGTTGGTATTAACCACATCGCCACCACGCAGAAAAAAGAGCATTAAATCGCCTATTAAAGGAACTTCTTTTATCATATTGGTTCCTACAGTAGTGGCCCAGTAAGACAGTTGGTTGTAAGTTAACGAATATCCGGTAAAAGAGATAGTCATTGTTAAAAAGAAAAGGATGACGCCAATGATCCAGTTTAATTCGCGAGGCTTGCGGTAGGCATGGGTAAAAAAGACACGCGTCATGTGCAACAATAACGAAATAATCATTAAATTTGCTCCCCAGCGATGCAAACCGCGTATCCAGTATCCCATGCGCACATCTTCTGTAATATGACGAATACTTTCATAGGCCATCTCCGGTGAGGGCATAAAATAAAACGTTAGAAATAACCCGGTTAAGACCTGAAAGCCAAAAATAATCAACGGTGTGGCGCCCATGACAAACAGCCATTTTTTCATGTGCGTCGGGATGGGTTCTTTAATGAAGATTTTTTCGTTGAATTCAACGAATTTTTCGTAATCGATCGGAAAGCGTTCCAAAAGCCATTCTTTAAATTTCATGCCCATGGACTCCTTACTTTATCTTCCACATAAACATACACTTTATGATTTTCCACAACCACTTTAAACTCATCCAGCGGGCGCGGCGGGGGGCCGCCAATCACATTACCCATCCGATCAAATTCCCCTTTGTGACAAGGACAAAAGAATCGATCTTTGTCCTGTTCCCACTTGACAATGCATCCTAAATGGGTACAAATTCCAGACATTACTTTGTAATGATCATCATAAGGAACCACAAAAACTGGCGTTTTCCCAATATTAATCTGTTTTGGACGTTTATCTTTTTTAAACTCCTTCTCATGCGCCACCAAATATTTGTGGAAAGTCTTCTCTTTACGCTCTGGAAAAATGTAGAGCAAGAGATTGCGGAAGAACGCAAGTATAGCTAACCCAAGGGCAGTAAAAACACCGGTCTTAAAGAAGAATTCCCTTCGATTTACTTTTTTGTCTTCTTCGGCCATTACGCTTCCTCCTTGTTTATGGTTTGTTCTTCTTTTCTTTGTTTAAAATTCGGTTCAAAATTGGTAATATCTTTTATGAATTTTATTTTTAACGCTTCTCCATAATAATAGCACTCTTTAACACACTCTCCACAATTAAAACAAGCCGGATAAAGTGGATCACTTTTAGGATTTAAATAAACAGGACATCGTTGCACACAGGGTGAATCGATTTCATCTGTTGAGCACACACAATCTATTTCGTTGTAGTTAATCTTTAAACCATAATTCCAGTGAAATCGCTGGAGTAAGGCGCCAACCGGGCAAAGCTCCCTGCACCAAATTCTTTTTAGAAAAACTACATCAATGCCCAGTACCGCTAAAATCATCAACGATTCAACGCCCATAACTTTCAGAAAAATCAGGTCGCCTAAAAACACTCCAATTTGACCGGGCATGGACACAAAATAAAGAATTGGAAAACCTGCAATTACCGTCAGGATAATCCAGCCTATTAAAACAGCCCAGTACCGTTTAGCGTTGACTTTAAAAACATTTGTCTTTTTAGCAGGCAATATTTTCTGCAGCCATTCCGCCAATAAATTGTAGGGGCAAATGAAACTACAAAATAGCTTTCCACCCAAAAAAGCAATCAAAAGCGGAATGCTGATGCCCATTAACAATTGCCAGTTAAACTTTAAGGTTAGCAGCAAATGTTGTAAGGCAAACAAAGGATCTACAAATTCAATTTTCCAGATGCGCAAGCTGTAATAATTTCCTGTAACAACCTCCAGGTTAAGCAAATTCAAAAGCGGAATCACAATCAGGAAAATCAGTGACCCAATTTGAATCAGTCGCCGTTTGCGGAAAAGAAGCGAGAGCATCTTGCTTTTTTTCAGGCCCATTAACTTTCCCTTTTTATTACAACAATAGACGGTTCTTCATTGGGACAAACATTTTCACAAATACCGCAGCCCACGCATTTTTCTTCTACCACCACCGGGTATATTTCGTCTTTTAAAATGATCGCTTCGGTGTAAATGGGACAGCGTTCGTAACAGGCACGACAGATAATGCCCATGTAAGGCAAACAGGTGTCCTGATTGATTTTGGCCACGCCCATACGTACCTGTTCTTTTTGTACAATCGGCTGCAGAGCATCTGTTGGGCATTCCGGCGGACACTTCATGCACAGGTAACAGGGCACCTGGCGTGGAATGATCACCGGTGTGCCCGATTTTTTACCCAATCCGGATTTAACCACCTTAATGCTTTGGTAAGGGCAAATTTCCACACAGCGTCGGCAGCGGATGCAATGTTGTAAAAAATCCTTTTCATTAATAGCGCCCGGCGGCCGCAGGGGCTGACGGTAATCGGCTACTTTATTTAGAAATTTTTCAAACCAGCTCATCTAGAGATTCACCTAATACCTCATCTTCAAAATTGGCATAAGCCGGGAAAATACCTAAAATACCCGGATCATTATCCTGAATTTTCTTTAAAAATTTTTCCAGATCTTGTTGAGGACTGGTCTCAACCACTGCCACAATGTACTGTTCCTGATGAATGCCATAGGTTGTAATTTCGGGTATTTGTTCAAGACGTTGATAAACGTTCTGTATCTCTTCCTTTTTAGCCAAAATAGCTACGCCTGCAATGGCCAATGATTACTCCTTTCAAGCTTTAAAGGTGATTTTAATAGCCGGCTGCTCCATAGAACATTGATTTTCACATATTCCGCAACCGGTGCATTTTTCAGGATTAACCTGAGGAAGACCTGCTGAATTGATAAAAAGGGCCTCGTCCATTAAAGGACAGGCATTAACACAGGCACGACAAAACAACCCATTAAAAGCAAGGCATCTTTCAG
Organism: Caldisericaceae bacterium; assembly: GCA_021160885.1. Taxonomy (GTDB): domain Bacteria; phylum Calditrichota; class Calditrichia; order Calditrichales; family Calditrichaceae; genus Caldithrix. Next base: position 4,932 of record JAGHBR010000225.1, on the reverse strand, counting down.
TATCTATTTTTGCCACACCGTTCAAACTGCCGGAATGTTCCAACTGCAAAGCGCCGGACTCGCAGGCTGCGATGCATGGAAAATCACTACACAAATAACAGGGCTGTTCATGGGCCACAATCATCGGTTTACCGTAAAAGAGATTGTCTTGTTGACGACAAACGCAAATTGCCAGATGCGGACATTGAGCTACACATTGGTAACATTCATTACAAAGCTGCAAAAAATTTTCTTCCGATGCAACACCGGGCGGTAATAAAATAAAATTCCGCTGGTTTGCCTCAACTTGTGAAAGCTCGCGGATAGCGCTAAGAAAGTTCTGAAAAAATGATTTTCTACTGAGCTTTGCCGTCTGCGTCATTAAGTTTTCTCCGTTAGTAGAAAAAAGACTATCTCAACAGGAAAGAAGCTGTGAGACAGTCTTTGATTTCAATTTCAGGCTTTGCGAATTCTGGCCGCGCACACCTTGTATTCCGGTTCTTTGGAACCCGGATCAAAGGCATCGATAGTCAGGATGTTTGCCATCCATTCTTCCCAGTGCCAGGGAATGAACAGCGTACCTTTCTTCGGCCTATTAATCACACGTGCTTCAATTTTCAATTGGCCGCGGCGGGTTTCCACAATCACCTGATCCTTGTTCGCAATACCCAGGGCTTTTGCATCTTCGGGATTGATCTCCACGTAAGCTTTCGGTACCGCTCTGTTTAATTCCGGAACCGTGCCGGTCATGGTCAAAGTATGCCAGTGTTCTAACACGCGTCCGGTAGAAAGGGCGAAAGGAAATTCCTCATCGGTTGGTTCTTCTGGTCCTTTATCTGGCCGGGCCCAAACAACTGCTTTGCCCTCAGGTTTACCATAAAAATAGATCCAACGACCTTTTTTCTTTTCTTCCGATAATTCATCAAAAATCGGATCGCCTTTTACGTAACGTTTGTAAGTTCCAGGATGATCTTCAGAAGGAACTGGCCATCTTAAACCGCGTTCTTTTTTCAACCTGCGGTAAGTAGCGCCGCTCAAATCGAGATCGCGTCCTTTGGTTAAACTGATGTACTCATTCCAGATGTCTTCAGCGGTTTTGTATTTTTCGAATTCTTTTTTAAAGCCCATGCGGATGCCTAAATCACGTAAAATGAAGGCATCCCAGCGTGCTTCGCCCATCGGTTCCAGAACTTTTGGCATGTACTGGGAGCGCCGTTCGGTACAGCCGTACACACCTTCTTTTTCTGCCCAAAAAGCAGCCGGCAAAACAACATCGGCAAATTTGGTGGTAGCTGTTGGAAAGAACGATTCAGCTACGACCACAAATTGTTCTTTTAAACCTTTCCAGTATTTGCTGGCATTGGGTAAAGACTGTGCCGGATTGGTACACATGATGTAAATACCTTTGATTTCGCCTTTATTTAAGGCTTCGAACATGGCCACGGTGTGCTTACCGGGCTTAGGTTGAATATTGCTTACTGGAACGCCCCAGACTTTGGCCACCTCCTCGCGGTGTTTAGGATTTTTGACTACACGATGAGCAGGCAATAAATGGCATAACCCACCGCCTTCGCGCACTCCACCGCAAGCATTTGGTTGCCCGGTTAAAGAAAAGGAATCACAGCCTGGTTTACCGATTTTACCGGTTAATAAGTGCAGGTTTGTAATCAAGTTATTGGCCCATACACCCCGCGTGCGCTGGTTGATGCCCATGGTCCACATACTCATGGCTGTTTTGGCCTGGCCAAACATGCGGGCTGCTTTAACGATATCTTCTACAGGCACTCCACTGACTTTGGAAGCGTATTCTGGCGTAAATTTTTCCAGAAATTGTTTGTATTGCTCATAAGTCAGATTCTTCTTGTTGTCTTTAAAAACAACATTGTCTTTAATGAACTGTTCATCGGCATAACCTTCTTTAATAATAATGCGCGCCATGGCATGTAAAATAGCCAGATCCCAACCCGGTTTGGGGAACAGATGTAAATCAGCCACTTGATCGGTTGGCGTTTTACGCGGATCAATAATCAAGATTTTAACATTTGGATTTTTCATTTTATGGCGCACAATACGTTCAAATACAATAGGATGAGCTTCTGCAGTATTCGTACCGATTAGCATGAACATTTCTGCCTGTTCAATATCTTCATAAGTGCCTGCTGGTTCATCAAGGCCAAAAGAGGTTAAATAGCCACCAACTGCGCTGGCCATACACAAGCGGGGATTCCCTTCCATGTTGTTGGTGCCAATGCAGCCTTTGAATAACTTATTGGCCATGTAAGTCTCTTCGGTTTCTGCCTGACCTGAACCGTAAAAGGCCAGAGCATCAGGACCGTGTGCTTTACGAATTTCATTGAATTTTTTGGCTACAAAGTTTAGCGCTTCGTCCCAGCTTACTTTTTCGAACTTGCCATTCTTTTTAATCATGGGATGCGTCAACCGCGTTTTGGCATAAATTATTTTATGCAGGTAAAAGCCTTTAACACAGAGATGGCCTTTATTGATGGTATTAAATTTGTCACCTCTAATGGCAGCTACTTTGCCATTTTTTACACCGATTAATACCCCACAGCCAACACCACAAAATCGGCAAACTGATTTGTGCCACTCCATATCATTTTCGGCAAATAGCGGTTTAACGCCTCCGGGTAAAAGCGTAGTACCAATGCTGGCAGCCGCAGCGGCTGCAGCCGTGGTTTTGATAAATTCTCTTCGGGTTACGCCCATTTTTTCCTCCGTTGTTTTCAAATCATTTCTTATTGATGAAATTTTAAATTATGATTCTTGTGGCAGGAAAAGCATTGCAGATTACCGCCCTTTGAGGCGTCTACCGGCTCACCCGTATGGCAGTTCAGACAATTGTCCGTATCCGGTTTGGCCTTAAATTCTACCTGTCCATCGCCATGGCACATGTAACAGCCAAAATTCATCATACCATGTTTGGTGCTCTTCCATTGTGCCACAATTTCCGGAGTCACTTCCTGGTGGCATTCGGTACAGGAGATGGAAAAATCCACGTCCGGATGTTTTTCGCCTTGCGCTTTGCCATCATTGGCCTGTAAGTGCCAGGCAAAAATCAAAAGGACGCCAAACAAAATGACTAATAGCCCTTTGCCTAATTTACCATTCATGCTTCACTCCCCTTCTTAAATTTGTGAAAGGGGCTTTACAGCCCCATTGGTTAAAACTTGTAGGTAATGGTTGATTTCAATTCCCAGGCAGCATCATCGTACTTGTCGTTTCCGTTGATCAGGTAACCAGCGGCTTTACCAGGCATGAAATAACCACCGCGAATGGTGAAATCTAATTCATCGTAAATTTTGTAGCTGCAACGGAAATCCACTTCCTGGCCTAAATCGGAAGCGGTGGAACTGTAATCCGGATTTCCGCTGGCATCCCATTTAGGAATTGGTTGTGTGGCTTTTATGTAGTTGTAAGAACCAAAGAGCGTTAATTTTTTGATGGGTTTGAGGGTTGCGTTCAGCTGAACAATTGTGGTATTTTCCAGCTCGCGATAACCACGTACATTAGGCGCGCCTAATCCCTGTGGCGTAATGCCTTCTTCGTCCGGCATAATGGAATCTTCCCAGATTTCCGTAATGTAGAAAAATCCCGAAGTACGCAATTTATTGACGTTTCCTTTACCTTTTGTTACATCATCATCACCAGAGCCCATGCCTGCCACTACGCCAATCGAAAGTTTATCGGTTGTTGCGTGTGTCATTTTGAAATAAAGATTAAACCCACTCAGATCTCCGTCATTGATGTCCCACATTTGCTTTGCGCCATGCGTAGTGTTTTTAATATCATCCTTCCCAACCAGATAATCAGCTTCAAAATCCGCTATTAATTTACCGGCTTTGTAATTTCCGGAAATACCTACGGCTGTTAACTGAGTTACCTGAGGTGAAAAGCGGGTCTTAAAAAATTGCAGATGATCTGGTACATAAGCATTCATATCTGCAACACTGGCATCTTTGTAAAAAAAGCCATAAACATTGTAATTAAAACCTTTGGTTTCATTATTAAAATTTAAAGCAAAAAGATTGGCGTCACGGCCATCGGTAAATCCTCTTTGATCTGGACCTAGCGTTTTTTCATCGCTAATGCCATCTACACCTTCAGAGACCTTGGCCCAGCTTAAGGAAATCTTTTTACCTAAAACGCCCTTTACATCCAATTGTACACCATCGTAATTATTATCCACCATAATTTTGTTACCCAAGCCATACCACATACGCCCAACACGAAAGGTCAATGGCTTTTCCGGCAAATCAAACTCAATGTAAGCCTGATCGACATGGAATAAAAAGTTGGTGTCTTTAAAATCAAACAAGGCGCTTCCCCCGGCCGTACCTGTTCTTTGTACACTACGCAAAGCATTATCAACGCCCCACCAGCCCTGGGCCATGTCAAAACGAGTTACGGCACGCAGGTGTTCGTTGACAGCAGCCTGAACCTTAAAACGTAGCATCTGAACCACATAATTGTCATTATACTTAGCTTTACCGAACGAAAAGTTGTGTTGCGATTGTCCCCAGGCCGTGTAAACGCCATTCACCTTAAAATCGGCCCCGAAAATAAGACCACTCATTAAAACACTTAAACAAAAAACAATAACGATGCGCTTCATAATACCTCCATTTTTAAATTTTGTTAACGACTCAATGAACTATTTTTCACGTAATACAAACAAATTACGTGCCAGTATTAATTTTAAAGACTAACCTATTGTTTTTTAAGTAAGAAATTCAATGATTAAAATTTTGAATAAACGTTATTAACTGACAACATACGGTCATTTGACATTGGGCGGTCACATTCTCAAAAAGATTTGAAAATGTGAAAAATTAAACACAAATTATTATTTGGAGGTATTTTTTAATGAATCTGACGCGAAGAAGTATTTTAATAATTAGCATTACTACCACATTGATTTTATCAGTTATATTT
>JAGHBR010000303.1 GCA_021160885.1 Caldisericaceae bacterium | reverse complement strand
TTTTTTTTTTAACATCGTTTTTATTTTTTGCCCTAAAGCATTATAAATAATTAGGTCAACGGTTTGTGTTTTAGCCAGCGTGAATTGAATTGTTGTGCTATTATTGAAGGGATTGGGGTAATTACCAAGCAATTGAAATTTCGAAACCAGCGGTTTCTCAATATCCAAATCTGTGACATTAATATTACAAATTCTCGAATTATCAATTGGCCAACCCTAGCCATTTGTTGCTTCATCGGCATACAAGCGAAACCGTAAATAGATTTTTTGCCCGGTATTGTACAGATTTGATAACAACGTATCGTGATACATAAAAGAAGCTGTATCTGGAATTTGCTTATTATTATAAGCAGCTAACCATTGCTCATTTTCTCTGGCATCATAAGGCATAATTAAAATATCCCACTTTTCTCCTGTTGGCTGCCTTCCATAGTTATATAATCCCAGATTTGAGGATAGGGATAATAATAGCCCGGATCGCCAGGTTCTACAATTGCAATATCATAGTAAGCTGTCCGAAATATGAATCGGATTTTGAAGCAAGGCAATATGTTCATGATTGTTCTGATAGGGATTATTTGTATGCAAAGTGACGTTACTAAATCCCGAATCCACAGACACCAGAAAATCACCTGTAAATGGATTACACTTATTTTCAAAATTAACAAATAAACTATCTAAGGCATTATAGCCGCAACCAATAAAAAAACAATATCTTAGAAACTTAATGAGTTTGAAAATTTTGGCGCGCTATAGCGTGTCATCTTTTGAGGGAAGTATTCTAATTTTCTCTTGTAAGTATTAAAAGATTCGTTTAAAATGATAAAAGCAATCAAAGTAAATTTGAGCCGAATTTTTTATTATAAAAAATAAAAAGTTGGGTAATAATCTCTTCAGGAATGCAAAGTTCCCCCATTCCGATCACTGGCAAAATTTCCTTCTTTGCTTCGCCATGAAAATCCGACCCCCCTGATATGGCCAGACGGTGTTCGTGGGCATAATCGATTAATAAGTTCGTCAGATGCTCGTCGTGGCTGGAATAATAGGCTTCCACACCGTCAATTCCAAATGCACGCAGCTCATCCAGGCGCTTAAAAATTTCTGTTTCTGAACCTGCGCCTAAACTAATTGGATGGGCAACAATAGCCAAACCTCTGGCCTGGTGAATTAAGTCGATCGCTTGCTTAAGATCAAACTTTTTTTTAGGTACGTAAGCAGGACCATTACGACCGATGTATTTTTCAAAAGCCTCACCTACAGTTTGCACAACACCGTTTTTCAAAAGCATTTTAGCAATGTGTGGTCTTCCGATACTTTCCTGCTGTAACAGTTCATGTAATTGGTGTTCATCGAAGGCAATTCCCAGGTCCTTTAGTTTTTGAATGGTTGCTTTAGCCCGTTTTTCTCGTTCCTGGCGTAAATTGTGTAAAGCCTCATTTAAGTGGGGCTCTTCAATATCAATAAACAAACCTAACAAATGTAAATGTTCCGTTTCAGGTAAAGCATATTCAATACTTAATTCCACACCTTTAATGAATCTAATGCCTTTGGCCTTAGCATAATCCTGGGACTCTGGCAGAGCGCTGATGGTGTCATGATCCGTGATGGCAAAGGTGGTCACCTCATATCTTTCAAGAAGATCAATGAGTTCTACCGGTGACAGAGAGCCATCTGAGTGATTGGTGTGCAGGTGTAAATCTATTGCCATTACATGTAACCAAGATCTTTTAATCTTTTTTCTATATTTTCCTGGCTTTCTTCTTTTTTAGCTGGATTCTGCTCTTCCACGTAATTCTGTAAAATAGCCAGCAGAAAATCTTCAAATTCAAGCGATCCAACTTGCTGGTTTAATTTTTGTAATTCCTGAAAAAGATCATTTGGAATTTGCAGGTGTACCGTTTTCATTTTTCAATGTTCCTTCTTAATCCATCGTAAATAATGTGTTTTGTGTAACAACTTCATTTTACTAATGACAGGTAATATTTAACAAAAAAGGCGGAATAAATCCGCCTTTTATTTAAGCTTTAACAATTTTATCCCGATGTTCGAGCACATTTTTGGTGGCGTTTCGTGTATCCACCACTAACTGAGCATTTTCCACAATAAAATTCCAGTCGTAAACCGAGTGATCTGTAGAAACCAGAACACAATCGTATTTTTTCAGATTTTCAACCGTTAAGTCAACGCTCTCCTTGTGCCCAACGTGGTACATGCGCATTTTAGGCAACACCGGGATCAAAGGATCATTGTAATCTACCTGAGCGCCTTTTTCTTCTAAAATTTCCATCAATTTAAAAGAAGGAGATTCCCGCGGATCATCCACATCTTTTTTGTAAGCCGCGCCCAGAATCAGAATTTTAGAACCCTTAATACTTTTAGCCCGGTCGTTCAGTGCATCGGAAACTTTATTTACCACATAATAAGGCATAAATGTATTTACCTCGCCAGCCAGTTCAATAAAACGCGTGTTCATTTCGTATTCGCGGGCTTTCCATGTCAGGTAAAAGGGATCGATTGGAATACAATGACCGCCAAGGCCCGGCCCCGGATAAAATGGCATAAAGCCAAAAGGTTTGGTTGAAGCGGCTTCAATAACTTCCCAAACATCAATGCCCATGCGATCCAGAATCATCTTCATTTCATTAACCAGAGCAATATTAACGCTACGGAAAATGTTTTCCAGCAGCTTGGTAGCTTCGGCAGCCTGCGTAGAAGAAACCGGAACCGTTTTCACAATTACCTGGTCATAAAGCGCGGTGATTAATTCCCGTGCATACTCATTATTAGCGCCAACCACTTTGGGAATAGTCCGTGTATTGAACTTAGGATTAGCCGGGTCTTCTCGTTCTGGCGAAAAGCCCACCCAAAAGTCACGGTCGCCTTTAAGGCCGGACTTCTCTAAAATGGGTTTCAGAACTTCTTCGGTTGTACCAGGAAACGTTGAACTTTCTAAAACAATCAATTGTCCTTCGCGAATGTGTTTGGCCAGGGTTTCACCCGTACCGATAATGTACGAAAGATCTGGTTCACGATGCTTGGTTAAAGGAGTAGGCACACAAATCAAAATGGCATCTACTTCTTTAATGCGTTCAAAATCAGTGGTCGCTTCGAACAAATTAGTCTCGCGCACCTTTTTTACCCGTTGCTCATCAATATGCTTGATGTAAGATTTGCCGGCATTAAGTTTTTCTACCTTTTCAGGATCGATATCAAAGCCAATGGTTTTAAAGCCCTGATCAACAAATTCCATTAACAGCGGGAGGCCAACATATCCCAGGCCCACAACACCAACAACAGCTTCTTTATTCTTGATTTTGTTCAACAAATCCATGGTTTTTACTCCATTTTGATAGTACACAAATTCATTTATTGATTTTTTTGTATTCGATGGAAGAAGGACGTCCAATCGGAAAATAATCGATACTGATTTTAGCCATTCGTTTAGGGTCGTAAAGATTGCGCCCGTCAAAAATAACCGGCTGCTTTAGCATCTCTTTAATCAGGTAGAAATCAGGTTCGCGGAACTCATTCCATTCCGTCATGATGACAAGTCCATCGGCACCTTCGAGAGCATCATAGCGTTTTTTAATCAGGAATACCTGTTTGTTTAATAAATCTTCAAATCGCCATTCAGCTTCTTTAAGCGCTTCGGGATCATGAGCCTGAATTTTAGCGCCTTCTTTTGTCAAAGCCCTAATCAGAGAAATGGCCGGCGCTTCACGCATATCATCAGTGTTAGGTTTAAAAGACAATCCCCAAACAGCGAACGTTTTGCCTTTTAAATCATTGTTAAAGTATTTTTTGATTTTGTCCAAGAGAATGGTTTTTTGTCTGTTATTAACCTCTTCCACTGCTTCCAAAATTTTCAGATGCATTCCATGTTCTTTAGCCGTCCGAATAATGGCTTTAACGTCTTTGGGGAAACAGGAGCCACCATATCCGGTACCTGGAAAGATGAAATAAGGTCCAATCCGGCGGTCAGCCCCGATACCACGCCTAACCATATCCACATCGGCGCCTACTTTTTCACAAAGATTAGCTATTTCATTGATAAAGGAAATTTTGGTAGCCAGCATGGCATTAGCTGCGTATTTGGTCAACTCTGCACTACGAATGTCCATTACAATAATCGGTTTTCCGGTACGGACAAAAGGAGCGTAGAGATTGCGCATAATTTCGGCAGCTTCTTCGTTATCTGTTCCAACGACCACCCGATCCGGTTTAAGAAAGTCTTCAATGGCTGCACCTTCTTTCAAAAATTCCGGATTGGAAACAACAGCAAAATCATGCCTGGTGTGTTTTTTGATCTCTTCTTTAACTTTATCGGCTGTGCCCACCGGCACAGTGCTTTTGTTTACCACAATTTTAAAACCGTTCATATGCTGACCAATATCTTTTGCTACGGAAAGCACATGTTGCAAATCGGCGGAACCATCTTCGTTAGGAGGGGTGCCAACTGCGATAAAAATAATTTGTGAGGCCTGAACCGCTTTTTTAATGTCAGTAGTAAAAGACAATCGTTCCTGTTCCACATTGCGCTTAACCATCTCTTCCAGTCCCGGTTCGTAAATCGGGATTTGCCCCTGATTTAACATCTCAATTTTATTTACATCCTTGTCAACGCAAATAACATCGTTACCCACATCAGCAAAACATGTGCCTGCTACAAGTCCTACATAACCTGTTCCTACGACGGCCACTCTCATATCTAACTCCTTTCTATTTCACTTAGCACACTTTGAGGTTATCGGGATACTTCCCTGAAATCTTTATTGAATGATACACTAACTTTCAAAGAAATTATTTTTCAAAACAACCATTATAATTGAACCGCTAAAGTTAAGTAATTTTCGACATTTAGATTTAAACCAGGTCACAATTTTCAGGATTTATTGATAATTAAAGAAACTTTCTTCTGCTTTTTGCTTTGTGTTCACCTCCATAATAGTGGTGGTAATAGTAGTAGTAGTAAGAACCGTAAATTCCCTGAACATCAAAACCATTGAGTACGATGCCTAAAAGTCTTGCTGAAACAGAACTCAACATATTAGCCGCGCGTTTGATGGCATCGCGTTCGGTTTGGCCTGCGTAAACGACCAGTAAAGTTCCGTCCACTTTGGTACTAAGAATGGTAGCATCCGTTACAGCAATTACTGGTGGACTGTCAATCACTACAATGTCGGAATCTTCCTGCAGGTGAGTCAATAAATCGAGCATTTTTTGTGAGGCTAACAATTCGGAAGGATTGGGCGGCAAAACCCCGCTGGTTATTAATTTTAAGTTATCAACAACCGTTTCTTTGAATAGCTGATCGTAAGTGATGGTACCAGCGAGAAAATTGGTTAATCCTTCCTCTTTGGATATACCAAACACCGAATGTAGAATTGGCCGGCGTAAATCTGCGTCAATAATTACTACTTTATTGCCAGCCTGTGAAAGGGCAATAGCTAAATTGGCCGCGGTTGTCGATTTCCCTTCTTTTGGCCCGGCGCTGGTTACTAAAATTGTTTTTAACTGTTTCTCAATTTTACTGAACTGCAAATTTGTTCTTAAGGTACGATAAGCCTCTGAAACTGGCGATTTAGGATCGATGTGCGTAATCAATCTTGCTTCAATTGTAGCGCTTTCATTCAGCTTAGATTTCGCTTTTTCAAATTTTTCAATCTCAATTTTGGGGATGGTGGCCAAAACATTGTAGCCCATGCGTTCCAGGTCTTCTGGTTTTCGCACAGAGCGATCCAGATATTCAATCATAAACGTGATGCCAACGCCCAGTCCCAGCCCCAACAAGGCGCCCAACATCAAATTCATTTTCTTGTTTGGTTTTACCGGTATATGGGGTTTAATGGCCCGGTCAATAATTTTTACATTTCTGGCCTGAGCTGATTCCTGAATTTTTGCTTCTTCTAACTTTTGTGTAAGCATCATGTA